>NZ_JBMQQG010000239.1:0-71485 GCF_057362405.1 Ginsengibacter sp. | reverse complement strand
GCTGGGCTCGTTGTCACGCAGCGGGATCGTCTCATGATCGGCGTCGAAGCTGATGCCGGCGGCGCAGCGCCCCCCCTCGGGTTTCCAGCATAGGAACAATAGTGAACTCGTTTCCATTTTTGGAAATTTTGTTAATCGCACTTTTGTATTGATGCACAAATTGTGCAAAGGAAAAGTGCCTCCCTTACATGCTGAATCGATCGATGATACTGATAAAAAAATGGTAGCAGAGTTTGAACAAACGAAAATTAAAGTAGAGAATTTATTGGAGCAATTTAAGTTCAGGGATGCGCTTTTTGAAGTAATGGATTTAGCGAGAAAAGGCAACAAATATTTACAGGACAAACAGCCCTGGATTGTGGCGAAGAAGACTAACGCCGACGGGCAACCGACAACACAGGCACAATCTTCAATTGACAATTGCCTTCATGTCTGTTTGCAACTTTGCGCAAACCTTTCAGTATTGATCAATCCTTTTCTTCCTTTCACAGCGAAGAAGATGACTTACATGATGAAAGTTGTTGATAAAATGCTCGATTGGGAAAATGCAGGCAAGCCAAAATTGCTGAGCGTTGGTTATAGCTTGCGGCCGCCTGAATTACTATTCAGGAAAATAGAAGATGAAGAAATAGCCTTTCAGATTGAAAAATTAAGAAGCGGGTTAACTAATGTTGTAAATCCTGCGCAAACTACAATTGATAATAAAAAGGAAGAAAATAAAATGACCCCCGTAAAACCAGAAATTATTTTCGATGATTTTTCAAAAATTGATTTGAAAGTCGGAACTATCTTATCTGCAGAAAAAGTTGAGAAGGCAGATAAACTTTTAAAACTTGAAATAGACTTAGGTTTTGAAAAGAGAACAATAGTTTCCGGAATTGCATTACATTTTAAACCAGAAGAAATTATTAATAAGCAAGTGGTAGTGGTGGCCAATCTTGCGCCAAGAAAAATGAGAGGTATTGAAAGTAATGGCATGATTTTAATGGCAGAAGATCAAGAAGGAAAATTGCATTTTGTGAGCCCGGGCAACGCAATCGATCCCGGGGCTTCAGTAACCTAACCGTTAAACAAGAATATAATGAAACAAAATGTTGGTTTTATTGGCCTGGGAAGTCTTGGTACACCTATCGCCCTGAATTTGATGGAACGCGGACATGCCTTACATGTATACAACAGAACAGTTTCTAAAACCGAGCCACTCACTATAAAGGGCGCTACCGTTTGTAAAAATATTGCAGAAGTTGCCCAAAAATGCTCCATCGTTTTTACCATAGTTTCTGATGATGCAGCTATAGAAGCAGTTTGCGAAGGAGGAGATGGCTTGTTGAAAAACCTGGCGAAAGACAGCATACATGTTTCTATGAGTACCATTCTGCCGGCAACCGCTGAGAAACTTGCTTCACTTCATCAGCAACATCAGCAGCATTATCTTGCGTCACCAGTTTTCGGCAGGCCGGATGCGGCGGTTGCTAAAAAATTAAATTATGTAATAAGCGGCGAAGAAAGTATCAGAAGGCAAATTGAGCCTCTGCTAAAAGATGCCGGAGCAGTAAATGTCTTTGATTTTGGCGACCATATTACGGCAGCAAATACTGTAAAACTTTGTGGTAATTTTTTAATTGCATCCGCTTTGGAAGCTATTGGCGAGAGCATCAACCTTGCTGAGAAAAGTGGTGTAGACGCAAAAAAAATGTGGAATATGTTTTCTCAAACATTATTTAATACGCCGCTGTATCATAATTATAGTAAAATTGTTTTGGACAAACAATTTGAACCTTCCGCATTTACAATAAAGCTGGGATTGAAAGATATGAACCTCGTATTAGAACAGGCTGCAGCAGTGAAACAAACGATGCCACTGGCGCAATTGCTTCAAAAAAATATGAAGACAGTAATTGATAGCGGAAAGGAACACATTGATTGGAGTGCTGTTTCAACAGCGTAAATCAGCTAATACGCTTTTTTGTTTTCGTATTGAATGTAAGCTGTATGTAAAAACGATTTCATTTTAAACAACAGTCGTTCCACATTTTCATCATGGGTATTGCTGATTAAATTATTGGTCCTTTTTTTATCTTGTAAATAATTATAGCAAAACTCAGGTTTGCCCTGTATAACATTAAATCCAAGAACATAGCTGCTGTCAAAATCTTCATAAAGAACATTATTTTCTTTCGCAAAAACCACCCGGCTAGAATCAGGAGGCATATTTAAAAGATCGTCGCCATAACTGATAAAGTCATTTTTATAATTGCCGGAACGCAGAATTGTATTTACCACATCCAGCTGACTTACCGGTGTATGAATAATCGTTTGTGAATATTTTTGAGGATCAAAAATAAACAGGCCAATCCTAAAATTTTTTTCTACATCGTTTTTAAAATTGCTAAAATCTGGGTTCATCCAATGATCAGAACAAAAAATAAAAATCGAATTCTGGTACCAGGGCTGCTTCGAAGCATGATTAAAAAAATCTGCCAGGCACTCATTGTAATAGCTCATCGTTTTCATGTGTGGCGTTCTGTTGATAAGCGGATATTTTTCAACGAAATGTGCGGGAAGATCATTAGGAAAGTGGGTAGAAATATTAAAGTTCACTGCAAAGAACGGCTGAGGTAACTGATCAATTTTTTCCTGCATAAAGTGCAATACATATTCATCATGTAAGCCCATAGTATGCTTTTCCATATTTTGATAACCAGGAATATCCGACATACAATAATAATGCTGAAAACCAAGCCAGTTAACACATTTGGCAAATCCGAAATTATCGTAGCTATCACCAATAAAGAAATTTGAGCTATATCCCTCGCTACTCAAAGCCGCACCAACATGCGTCATGGGTATAGATGTGTAAGCAGAATGATACAACGGAATTTCTGTAATTGTAGGAGTGCCGGCCAGGATAGCCGTAATGCCTTTATTGGAATTATGAGAGTAACTGAAAGCATTAGTAAAGAAAGTACTCTTTGTCACAAGGCTATCGAGAAATGGCATTTTCACTTTGTATTGACTGCCGCTGTCAAAAAAGTCAAAAGGAACACTTTCCATTATGAACAATACAATGTTTTTGGGTTGATTATTTCCAGCAATGTTTTTCTTAATAACAGGCAACCTTTCCGTTTCCCGCATGTTTCTAATGTAGTCTTCACTAAATGCTGTTGACTCATTCTTCCTGCACAGCGTGTAAATAAACTGGTGAAAAGAGTTTTGAATTAAAGGCAATTGATTATAACTTACGTTTACAAGAGGATACGTAGGCAAAAGTTTCTTAGTTCCGCTTAAAAAAATCACAATACAGATTATGGCAAACAAAACAACCGACGCCACTCCATAATTACCCGACTTAAATGATTTGAAAAAAGCCGCCATCCACCTGTACATTAATAATGCAAATAAACAGAACGTAATTATTATAGACACAGCCACCAAAAAATAAGTGGCGTTAACTTCCTCAAAAGGATTGCGAATAACATACAGCAGTTCAGCATCTGCCCTTTGCAGTTTAAAAGGAAAATAAAAAATGTCGGTAACGTTTAACATTATCATAAATGCAAACATTCCACTAAACATAAAATATATGAAGTTCAGGATTACTTTGTTCTTTTTGAATAAAAAAATCAGGATAACCAGGGGCAGCGACAGAAGGGAAATAACAGCAATATCATAGAAGACTGACCATCCTATCACGATGAAGCCTGTTCGAAAATCATCTATCTTCCATCCCTGCCCCGAGTGAAGATTATAAAGAAAAAATATACATTTTAGCAGGCTGAGTAAAATAAGTAATTTTATTAAAAACTTAAAAGCAGGCTTAAACATGAGCCACGAATATTGAATTTTTAGAATACCGGGAATCTTTAAAGGTTTTTTCGGTTGATAAATGAAACCCTCATGAAAAGTAAGCATTATTTTAGAAATAAATACTTTATCGGGCTTGCTGTAATTCTTATTCTTTTATGCGTTGACATTTTTTTTCACAAAGGGATGACCCGGGTTTTAATTCCTGACTCATTCGTTAAAAATATTGCTCCCGCAGATTTTCCTCATTGCAACAGCAACCTCGTCGTGCCGTCTAAAAACTGGGTAAAGGCTGTGGACAACGAAGCCGTAATGAACAAGTTAGCCCCAAATACCGGGGGATTTGAAATAGATGTTTATTTCGACACAACGATTCATTCGTTTTATGTATATCACGATTCAACCGGCATATCTTCTTTAACAATAGATCACTTGCTTGATATTTATAAAAGCAGAAATTTAACCGCATCAATTTGGTTCGATTTTAAAAATCTCAATTATTTCAACCAGGTTGCATCTGTTAATGCCTGCCTGGCGCTGCGAAAGAAATATGACCTGGAAAACAAGCTAATCATAGAATCGTCGCAAATCGCTTATTTGCCCCTATTTTGCGAAAATGGTTTCTTCACAAGTTATTATACCCCTTACTTTAATCCTTATCAATTGAAAGAGGGTGATCTCAAAAAAATTATCGATACCATTTCCTACAACCTAAAACTTTACCCGGTTTGTGCGCTGTCCGGATATTATTTTCAATACCCGTTTCTAAAGAAATATTACCCCCATTATCCTATTCTCACGTGGGCGGTGAAAAACAATTTCAGCCTGGTTTCTGTTATTTTTAACAGGCACCTGGACAATGAATCCCATTTAAAAATTATTCTGTATCCTCAAAATTAATCGGGTTAATTTTTAATTTTCTTTTGCCACACTAAAAAGTGATAATTTCGGGTTTGTAAATAGTTGTTTAACTAACCAATTTATAAGATGCAAAAAAGAACGATAAAAAAAGCGGCGGTTTTAGGAAGCGGCGTAATGGGAAGCCGTATTGCATGCCACTTTGCAGGAATTGGCTTACAGGTTGTATTACTCGATATTCCAAGCCCGGCAAAAGAAGGAGAAACAAAACCTGACCGTAACAAGATTGTAAACGACGCATTGGCTACCGCTATAAAATCTAATCCGTCACCCATTTTTACAAAGGATGTTATTAAGAATATTACGACCGGTAATTTTGAAGACAACATGAAAGAAATCGCCACATGCGATTGGGTTATCGAGGTTGTTGTTGAAAGGCTGGATATAAAAAAATTAATTTTTGACCAGGTTGAAAAGTTCCGAAAACCCGGAACACTAGTTACTTCCAATACTTCGGGCATTCCTATCCATTTAATGACGGAAGGAAGAACTGATGATTTTAAAAAGCATTTTTGCGGAACCCACTTTTTTAATCCGCCAAGATATTTAAGGTTGCTCGAAATTATTCCAACACCAGATACAGATCAGGAAGTTGTTGATTTCTTAATGCATTATGGTGATTTGTATCTTGGGAAAACAACTGTTCTCTGCAAGGACACTCCTGCATTTATTGCCAATCGCATTGGGGTTTTCAGCATCATGTCCATATTCCATATTATGGAAAAACTTGGTTTAAGTATAGATGAAATTGATGTACTAACGGGACCGGTTATTGGAAGACCAAAATCTGCAACATTCCGCACAGCCGATGTGGTAGGAATAGATACACTTGTAAAAGTGGCCACAGGCGTAAAAGATAATTGTCCGAAAGATGAAGCAAAAGAAACATTTATTATTCCGGACTGGTTGCAAAAAATGGTAGATAATAAATGGCTCGGTGATAAAACAGGACAGGGATTTTTCAAGAAAACAAAAGGGATCGGCGGGGCTAAAGAAATATTAACGCTTAACTTAAAAAACTTTGAATACGATCCACGCAACAAACCAAAGTTTGCAACTCTTGATGCGGCAAAACCAATTGATGAGTTAAAACAAAGATTGATAGTTCTGGCTGCCGGCAAAGATAAGGCCGGTGAGTTTTACCGCACATTTCACTACAATCTTTTCTCTTATATTTCACATCGTATTCCGGAAATCAGCGATGAAATTTACCGGATTGATGATGCAATGAAAGCAGGCTTCGGATGGGAAATAGGTGCATTTGAAACCTGGGATGTACTAGGAGTAAAAGAAACGACCGAAGCAATGAAAGCTGCCGGCTACAAAGTAGCATCCTGGGTAGATGATTTTCTAAACGAAGGTAATTCTTCATTTTATAAACTTGAAAACGGGAAACGTTTATACTACGACGTTAGCTCCAAAAATTATGTGATGCTTCCAGGGGGCAATTCATTCATTATATTAGGTGACCTTACCGAAAAAACCGTCTGGAAAAACAGCGCCTGCAATTTATACGACCTCGGAGATGATGTTGTTGGATTGCAGTGGAATACAAAAATGGGCAGCATCGGTAGTGAAGTGCTGGAGGCCATAAATAAATCTATTTCCATAGCTGAAGAAAAATACAAAGGACTGGTAATTGCCAATGAAGGCCCTCAATTTAGCGCAGGAGCTAATGTAGGAATGATCTTTATGTTGGCAGCAGAACAGGAATATGAAGAACTGGATTTGGCAATAAGGATGTTTCAAAATACAATGATGAGGGTAAGATACTCTTCGATCCCTGTGGTGGTAGCACCACATGGTTTGGCATTGGGGGGCGCATGTGAGATGAGCTTGCATGCTGATAAAGTTCAGGCTGCCGCTGAAACCTACATAGGGTTGGTTGAATTAGGTGTTGGCCTCATTCCCGGCGGAGGAGGAACAAAAGAATTTGCTTTGAGAGCTGCTGACGAGATGCATGAAAACGAACCCGAGACAATTACCCTTCAAAAAAGATTTCTTACCATAGGAACCGCCAAAGTTTCTACATCGGCTTTTGAAGCTTATGATTTGGGCATATTACGGAAAGGTATAGACGAAATAAGCATGAACCAGTCAAGAAGAGTTGCAAATGCCAAACAAAATGTTATTGAACTTTTTGATAGCGGCTACACAATGCCGCTTCAAAGAACCGATATAAAAGTATTGGGGCGTTCTGTTCTCGGGATGTTATATGCAGGTATCAACGGAATGTACCGTGGCAATTATATAACGGACCATGATGTAACTATTGCAAAGAAACTGGCTTATGTAATGTGCGGTGGCGATCTTAGCGAACCAACATTAGTAAGTGAACAATATTTATTAAACCTCGAAAGAGAAGCCTTTTTAAGCCTTTGCGGCGAAAAGAAAACGCTGGAGCGTTTACAAAGTGTTTTAAAAACCGGGAAGCCTGTAAGAAACTGAAAAAAAGCCGGGGTATTAGCCCCGGTTTTTTTATCAGAATAAATTTCTTTTATTTTTTATTAATAATTAATTTTTCAACCGCATCAATAGATGAAGAATTTACTTTTACAAAGTAAAAAGATGCCGGCATTTTATCAATTCCATCAATAGATAAATAATTCTCCCCTTGCTGCAAAGCAAATGTTTTATTGATGAGCGTCTTCCCCGCATTGTCAATTATTTTAATGGCGACCGGTTCATTTTGAGCAGCAATTAATTTTAACGTCAGATCGTTATAAGCCGGGTTCGGATACATTAATATTACCTTATTTTGTGAATCGCTTCTTTGAACACTTAAAATTTTACTGTAAAAAAATCCACCGTTATCATCGAACATTTTAAGCCTGTAAAAGTTTTTGGGAGATTTAGTAGGATGTATGTAATTATAATTTGATACACCATTTTGATAACTAACGGTCGTTAGTTTTGAGAACGAGATCCCATCCATACTGTATTCAAGTTCGAAGCTTTTTAAGTTTATTACGTTATCAATCTTCCATTGAAGATTGACTGAGTTATTATTTGAAGTGGCTAAGAAATCGGTTAGTGTTACGGGAAGTGTGCCACAGGGCGATCCTGGATTAATTGCATTTATAAATGCCGGCGGACCAGACAAGGTAATTACCTGGCCTGCATTGCCGGGAGTTGCTCCATAGCTATTGTCAATATTGCCTGCGGCTGAAAGGGATCTTGTTAATCCATTATCTCCACCGGAAATATCTGTTGACTGAAATGTTCCATTAGAGATAATAACGCCGCCGCCACCCCCGCCGCCAGGACCATAATCAAAATAATTTGTCATATCACCACCACTTCCTCCAATAGCAGATGCAGTAATATTATTTAATCCAATTGGGCCAGGGCCTGTTGTAACCATTATTATAGTGCCACCTGCTCCGCCGCCGCCTGCGGCATCGGTTTGTGCAGGAGTATACGTGGCAGTAACTCCAGGAGCATTAGACCCATTTGCTAGAACACTTCCGTTACCTGCATATTGTGTTGCTCTCACTAATATAATTCCACCTCCGCCGCCGCCGCTACAGTCATATTCATTAGACGAAAGACTATTATTCGCTGAGCCCGCTCCACCGCCACCGCCCATACAGAATCTAGAGGTTGATGCTTGCGCAAAAGCAGATCCTCCATAACCTCCCGTTGGGTACGTAGTTACATCGCCACTGGCGCCATGCCATCCGCTGCCACCATTCCCCCCGTTTCCTCCATTGCCACCGCCGCCGCCACCCGAGTTATATTGATTTAATAATGGATCTCCATCTGTTGCGCCGCCACCAGCATTTCCCGGTGCGCCTCTTCCCATACTTCCTCCAATATAACCCTCAACCGTACCCGTAGTAGTTAATGTTGTTCCATTATCAAAATAAAAAGCTGGCGTGCCTGCAATACCTTCACCTTTAGCACCCCCGGTCAAGTCTGCCGCATTCGTTATAGAAGATTCCCACTTATAGTCTGTGTTGGCTAATGTACCTGTACCATTGCTGTTCCCCGCAGTTGCCCCCGTTAGATTTTTACCTCCTCCCGCTCTGAAGCCTTTAAAACTTACATCAATGGATCCACTTAGTGTAAACTTATCATTAACATCAATCCCTACTACTCCTCCCGTATGTCCATTCCATGAAGGGCATGTAACAGAAGCTCCCGTTTTAATTTTAAAATCATAATATCTTGGAATTCTAATTACCTCGTACCGCTGAATTGAATTTGTAACTGAAAAATCCCGGTCGAAATAACTATTGGCTAACGGGTAGCTAAAAGTAATAGCTGAACCGGCAATCGCTGAAACTGTATTGTATTCGTAAAATCCGGCTTGAAGATTTGAACCAAGATAGCCTGAAGCAGGAGCACCGGCAATATTATCCCCATAAGCATCATTGTTACTTGTGCTTATATCAGCGCCTTGTAATTGAATTATTAATACAAGATCACCAGCCGAAATAGGTGTTGCATTACCTCGTGAATCGACCGAACCAACTGTCATTGTCATTGTGCCGGCTAGCGGATTACCCGTTCCGGGATAATAAGTATTCACAATGTTGTTCGCGATTGAAATAGTAACTGAACCGCTGGAAGGTGGCACACCGCATTGGGCATTAACTTCATTGCAATAAATGACTGCAATAAAAATGAAAAGAAAGCATAGGTGTTTTGAGTAAAGTTTTTTGATCATTTTGGAGCATTTTAATCAGGATGAATTGTAGGAGTACCGCTTTGAATTACATAAGCCGTTGTATGTTAATAATCTATAATCACTAAAAATAGTGAATTTTTATATCAAAAAATATTAAACGGCAATTTTCTTTCCGCAGTTGTACCTTTAATTTTTTATAACAATTGTAACAGCTTATGCCAATTCTTACTGTAGAGAATTTGTCCAAGTCTTATGGAAAAATCGATGCATTAAAAAAAGTGAGTTTTTCGGTTCCCGAAGGTTCTGTATTTGGAATACTGGGACCTAACGGTAGCGGTAAGACGACGATGCTTGGGACAATTATGGATATTCTGAAACCAACTTCGGGCACCTATAAACTTTTTGACGAAGTGCCCACCGAACTGCACCGCCGAAGAATTGGAACTCTTTTAGAAACGCCTAATTTTTATCATTATCTCTCCGGTGTTAAAAATCTTGAGATAGCAGCCGAAATAAAACAACACGGTAAAGAAGATATTCCCCGGGTACTGGAAATGGTAGACCTTACCAAACGAAAAGATTCTAAATTCAGTACATACTCATTAGGAATGAAACAACGGCTTGCTATTGCATCGTGCCTGCTGGGAAATCCCAAAGTGCTGGTATTTGATGAGCCTACTAACGGTCTGGATCCCGTCGGCATTGCTGAAATAAGAGACCTCATGAAAAGGCTTTATAGTGAAGGCAAAACAATTATAATGGCGAGCCACCTTCTTGATGAGGTGGAAAAAGTTTGTACACATGTTGCCATTTTAAGAAAAGGTGAATTAATTACCTCTGGTGATGTAAACGAAATTTTATCAAACGAAGACATGGTGGAAGTTGGAGCAAAGGATGCAACCAAATTAATAGATGTGCTACAGAAGATGCCCAACCAAACCAGGGTTACTAAAGAAGGTGGTACAATAAAAGTGTTTTACCCGGTTGGTACTGCAGACCTTGAAGCAATAAATAATTTTTGTTTTAGCAACGGCATAATTTTAAATCATCTTATTCTTAGAAAGAAAAGCCTTGAAGCGAGGTTTTTTGAACTCACCAATAACTAATACAAGGCATGGTACACTTATTAAAAATTGAATGGCTCAAAGTAAAAGACTATAAAGCATTCTGGGTTTTTACAATTCTATATTTCTTCGCAATACTTGGCATCAACTATACTGGTTATTACGTAAATGAACTATCTGTTGAAAATTTGCCGCAAGCTCAAATTCTTCTTGGCACTCCATATGCATTTCCTAAGGTGTGGCAAACAGTTGGCTTTATGAGTAGCTGGCTTTTATATTTTCCGGGTATTCTTTTTATTATGTTGTTAACGAATGAATTTAATTTTAAAACCCACCGGCAAAATATAATTGATGGATGGACACGCATGCAATTTGTTTCAGTAAAATTTGTCTTTGCCATCTTGTTCGCCGTTGTAGCAACATTTTTTAATTTTCTCGTCGCGTTACTTTTTGGTTCACTTACAACCGGATCTTCCTTTGGCTTTGAAGGCATGGAAAATGTCGGTTACATTTTTATTCAAACTGTCGCCTATATAACCTTCGCCATGTTTCTTGCAGTGCTCTTTAGAAGAAGCGGGGCGGCAATCGCTGTGTTTTTTTTATACGGTTTAATTTTTGAGTTCATTTTCACCATGTTGATCAATCATAAGTTCGACTTATCACCCGTTGGATATTTTTTACCACTACAGGTTACTGATGTAATGCTTCCTATTCCGTTTGGAAATAAAATAATTTACGATCATGCACCTGACATGTGGGTACTGGTAGTTGCCAGCCTGACCTATATTTGCGGCTATTTCTTTTTTGCAATGAAGAAGTTCACAACAGAGGATTTGTAATTAAGTTATTCCATTACGATAAGTATGGCGCAAAGAATACAAAAGAAATTAAAAGTAGAGAAAGACGAGTATGCGCCTGCCGGATTCAGCTAACAATTTATTTAGTTGATAATTCTTCAATCGCAGATTCAACAGTTGGATATAAAAAAGTAAAGCCCGTTGATTTAATTTTTTTATCACTAACGGTTGCACTTTTTAAAATTTCCACACTGCGTTTACCCATAACTAATTTCAATAAAAAAACCGGAACATGAACGGGGATAAAGAATTTATTCTTCAACTTTTCAGCAATTAATAAAACCAGTTTTTTATTAGAGACAGGCAACGGTGCAACGGCATTGTAAACACCATTTAGTTCCCTGTTTTCCATTGCCTCAATATACATTCGGCAAACATCATCTATATGAATCCAGCTTATTATTTGGTTGCCACGTCCTAAAATAGTGGCAAAACCAAATTTCACCGGCGTTTTAAATTCTTTATAAGCGCCACCTTCATTACTTAATACAATGCCTGTACGAAGTTTTACCAATTTTATCTTCATTTCAGAAACGGGCTCAACGCTGCATTCCCATAAAAGGCATGTTTCTCCCAGAAAACTTTTATCGGCAAGGTCAGTTTCAATAAATCCTTCTTTGCGCACAAGCGGATCAGCATCGGCCCCATACCATCCAATTGCAGATGCTGACACAAACGACTTCACCTGGTTTGAATTTTCCTTCAAGGCTTTAATGAGTAATCCGGCGCTTTTTACGCGGCTGTCAACTATTACTTTCCTATATTCCTTTGTCCATTTTTTATCCATAACTCCTGCACCTGCCAAATGAATAATATAATCTGCTTTTCGGATTACGCCGGCATCGATTACTTCGTTTTTTATGTCCCAAAAGCTGTAGGAGATTTTTGGATTTGCTGAGGATTCATTTTTGCGGCGGGTTAAAATAATTACTTCATAATTGCGATCAATTAAATGGCTTGTTAATTTTTTTCCAATGAGCCCGGTACCGCCTGATATTAAAACTATAGCCATTTTTTTTATCGTAAATTAGTAATTGATCAAAAGTAAATTATTTCATTTTAGTGTTAAGGTAAAAGCATTTACTTTTAATAAGTCAACAGAAATTTTATGAAGAACATTCTCGCCTATTTTATTTTCAGCTTATTTTCTTTGCCGGCAATTTCGCAACAAATAACATATAGCCAGCCTGATGCCGATGATACGCGTACACTTGATTTTGACATAATAGGGAAAGTAGCAGGTAATTTTCTGGTATATAAAAATATCAGGAATAAATACGCAATAAGCATATACGATAATCAAATGAAATCGAAGGATAGAGTAGATCTTGACTTTATGCCCGACAAAACTATTAACGTGGATTTTGTTGCTTATCCCGACTTTGCTTATATCATTTACCAGTTTCAAAAAAGAAGTACGCTGCATTGCATGGCCGCTGCTATAGATGGCAACGGAAAATTATTGAAGCCCCCTTTTGAAATTGATACGACACACATCAATTTTTTTGCTGACAACAAAATTTACAGCACCATAAACAGCGAGGACAAGTCTAAAATTATGGTTTATAAAATTCAGAAAAAGAACGACAATTTTAGTTTTACTACCTTACTTCTGAACGACAGTCTGCAGCTGTTGCATAAATCGAGAATTGAAACTCCTTACGAGGAACACAAAGATATTTTCAGCGATTTTTTCGTTGACAATTCCGGGAATTTTGTTTTCACCAAAGGCACTAAATTAAATTCAAGGGATTATCTTCAAAAGTTAATGCTCGTTACGAAAGGCCCGCACGACGATAACTTCACTTTAAATGAATTGAACCTTTCAGGAAATTATCTTGATGAAATTAAATTGAAAGTTGATAATGTTAACCAGCAATATCTTGTCAATTCTTTATTTTATAAAAAGAAAAATGGCAATATAGAAGGTCTCTATACAGCCGTGTGGAGTAAAAAAAATGACGCATTGGTTTCGCAAAACTTTGAAGACTTTGGCGATACCCTGAGAGAGCAGGCAAAGTCTGAAGGAAGCACCAGGCTGGCGTTTAATGATTACTTTATAAGAGATGTTATTCTTAAAAAAGATGGTGGATTTATTTTAACTGCCGAAGACCACACTACTCAATCACGTGGTAATCCGTGGAATCGTTATGATTATTTATATGGCTATCCTTCTTTTTCACCATTTGATTCATATTACCTTTACTCGCCGTCTTCTTATTGGTATTCGGGCCGGTATCCGAACTATTATAATAATGCGGGCCAGGTTCGGTACTATTATCAAAACATTGTTGTACTTGATCTTAATAATACAGGTAATTTAATCTGGGACAATGTCATTCATAAATCACAGTTTGATGATAACACTGATAATTTTCTCTCTTACAGCATCATGTTAACGGGCGGCGAATTGCACTTTCTATTTAATGAACTGGAAAGGCGTAACCAACTTATCAACGATCAAACGGTTTCTGCCGACGGAAAAATTACCAGGAATCCACCACTAAGAAGTCTTGATCGTGGCTATGAATTTATGCCGAGATACGCGAAGCAGGTAAGTTCTTACCAGATAATTGTACCATGCATGTATAGGAATTATATTTGTTTCGCAAAAATTGAATATTAATTTTTCTGTGAGACAAGAGAATTGTACTCAGTTCGTGTCTTCATTTCGTTTATTGAAGAGTAATTGCATAACCCACTTTAAATTTTTATTTTTACCCTTCATTCTAACTCCCATTTGTGACAGGCACTTTCAAGGCTAATAATCCTTTTAATACTTTCATGCTTCTTGTATATGGCTTGCTTTTGAAGCTGGTGTGGTTTATATCCCCTCAAATTCCTGTTATCGAAAAATCAGATGGCTTCTTGTATAACAAAATTCTTGCAACCCTGAAGCCGGTATTCGATGTGTACCCTATCATCTATTCCATCATAACTTTTATATTATTATACACCCAGGCAATAAGTTTTAACAGGCTTCTTAATGACAGGAGGCTTATGCAAAAACCTAATTACCTGCCCGCGATGAGTTATTTGCTTATTACTTCATTTTTTGCGGAATGGAATATTTTAAGTGCACCACTGGTAATAAACACTTTACTTATTTGGGTTTGGGCCAAAATGAGCAGTCTTTATAATAATCCGGAGGCTAAATTAACCCTGTATAACATTGGTATTGTAATTGGCGTTACCACCTTTTTTTATTTTCCGTCGCTTGCTTTTGCGCTGATGATAATTTTTGCATTATTAATAACGCGTCCACCAAGAGTTGCGGAATGGGTTATCGCAATTTTAGGAATCGCAACACCGTGGTATTTCCTTTTTGCGTGGTTGTTTCTCACCAATAAATTATATGGCTTTGGCGTTTCGGGCATTCGCATAGATTATCCATTATTTGCCAAAAGCAATGCGCAATACATAGGAATAATCCTGATACTTGTAACGGCTATAATTGGGGGTATTTTTGTTCAGGCAAACTTGAGAAAACAAATTGTGCAGGTCCGTAAAAGCTGGGGTCTTATAGTGTTGTACCTGTTTGTTGCTTTATTTATTCCTTTCATTAACAGCACCCTCAATTTTCAATATTGGATTTTGGCCACCGTCCCCCTTTCAGCATTTATTGCCTGTTTCTTTTTCTACCCAACTAAAAAATGGATTGCGCTATCTATTCATTGGATTATGGTTGGTTTTGTAATTTATATGGCAATCACAAAAAAATAATCTTAGTACTTTTGCTTTTGCAAAATCAATAAATACAAATAAATGAAATTTGGTGTAGTTGTTTTTCCCGGCTCTAATTGCGACAGGGACATGATAGGCGCTTTAAAAAATGATCTTCAACAGGAAGTGATCACACTATGGCATAAGGATAGAGATATTTCCATGTTTAGCAAACAGGATTGTATTGTATTACCGGGGGGCTTTAGCTATGGTGATTATTTACGATGCGGCGCTATCGCAAGATTTAGCCCGATGATGCAAAGCGTAATTGAGTTTGCTAACAAGGGAGGAAAAGTTTTGGGTGTATGTAATGGTTTCCAGATTTTATGCGAAAGTGGTTTATTGCCTGGCGTTCTTTTGAGAAACAGTAATATGCAATTTGTTTGTAAAAATGTATTGATTACTGGAGAAAATACAAATGATAAAAAGGTGTTAAAAGTTCCCGTGGCGCATGGCGAAGGGCGATATTTTGCAAAAGAAAATATTCTTGATGAATTAGAAAAACGAGGACAGGTGATATACCGGTATTGTAATACTGAAGGACTTTTTAACGTTGATTATTCACCCAATGGATCTACTAATAATATTGCGGGTATCTGTAATAAAAAAAGAAATGTTTTTGCATTAATGCCACACCCGGAAAGGGCATGCAGCGCTTTGTTGGGAAACACAGATGGAAGAAAGGTTTTCAATGATTTATTTTCTATAAACTAACGTTAAAAAAAGTGGTCAAAGGCACCTTTGTTACATTCATATCGTTTATTATTTTTTATTATTGCAGAAACCTATAGTTACCATGAAAAAATTAATTTTTTTACTGTTATCGGTCTTCATAATAAATGCCTCTTTTGGGCAAATATTGAACCCGGTAAAATTTAGTTATAGTGCTGTAAAGAAGGGTAGTAACCAGTACGAGGTACATATAAAAACAGCGGTAGACCCTAAGTGGCATATATATTCAATATACAATCCCGATGGAGGTGCACAGGCGACTGCTCTCACTTTTACCAACGTTAAAGCTGTAGGTAAACCTAAAGAGGCGGGTAAAATGAAAACCATTTTCGAACAGGAATTTAAGGTGAACCAAAAATATTTTGAACAGAATGTGGATTTTATTCAAACGATTAAAGTGCAGCCAGGCACTAAAAAAGTTTCAGGTACCATTGAATATATGGTTTGTAACGACAGGCAATGTTTGCCTCCAAAAACCGTTGCATTCGATATAGCTCTTTAAAATTATAATTGATACGCTAATTTAATAGGATAGCCTTAGTTGTTATCCTATTTTTTTAAACCAGTCATGAAGAAATACAGATTATTTATTACGGCAATTTTGAGTTTTGTTGCCTTGATTTTTATGGATCAGAATGTAATGGCACAAACATCTGACCCGGTGCACAAAACATTATCGCACACTTTTCTTGATGGCTTGCGGTGGGGGTTTATATCAGTATTACAGCCATGCCTGTACGCAATGTTCCCCGTAACTGTTACTTTCTTTTTGAAGAGAAGCCAGTCGCGGGCGCAGGGAATAAAAAATGCCACTTTATATTCGTTTTCAATCGTTGCGATATTTACTGCATTTGCTTTTTTTCTTACCTTAATTTTTGGAAAAGATACTTTATACCAAATATCAACCAGTGCTGCGTTTAATATTTTTGTATTTGTGCTATTTATGGTTTTCGGGATATCTTTTTTGGGGGCGTTTGAAATAACCTTACCGTCTTCATGGACCAATAAAGTAGATTCCAAAGCAAGTACGCAAAACTTCTCTGGAATTTTTTTCATGGCTCTTACGCTGGTGTTGGTTTCTTTTTCGTGTACGGCTCCCTTTATAGGAAATTTGCTTGTTGATGTTACACAACAAAAAGAAAGACTGGGACCGGTCATTGGTTTTCTTGGGTTTTCCATGGCCATTGCATTACCATTTGCATTGTTTGCTTTCTTTCCCGGGTTACTTAATAAAATTGCTAAATCAGGTGGCTGGCTAAATACCTTAAAAGTTTCATTTGGATTTATTGAAATTGCAATGGCATTGAAATTTTTATCTAATGCAGATCTTGCCTATCACTGGCGTATACTCGACAGGGAAGTATATCTGTCGTTATGGATTATCATTTTTGGATTGTTAGGTTTTTATTTATTAGGTAAACTGAAATTTAGTCATGATGATCATTTGCCGTTAAACGATTATGGCCATCCTTATCTTTCTGTAACGAGATTATTATTTGCAATAGTTCCGCTTGCGTTCACTGTTTACATGATTCCCGGGTTATGGGGCGCTCCTTTGAACGGAATCAGCGGCTGGCTACCCGAAAATAAAACCCAGGATTTTAATATTGAAAAGCTGATAAGGAACAGCCAGTTGAATTCGTCAAATAATGATTCATCTAACACAAACAAAACGGTTACTTACGTCAGACCAAAAAAATATACCGATATACTTGCATCAGAAATTGCCGGTGTAGAAACATTTTTTGATTTTGATGAAGGCATAGCAGCGGCTAAAGCCATGAACAAACCCATCATGATAGATTTTACCGGCCATAGTTGCGCCAATTGCCGTAAAATGGAAAGTGAAGTTTTATCAAAGCCTGAAGTAAGTAAAATATTGCATAATGATTTTGTTGTTGTTTCATTGTATGTTGACGAGAAAAGAGAATTACCCGACAATGAAAAATATGTTTCAAAATTTGACCAGTCACCTAAAAATACGGTAGGGGATAAGAATCTTGACCTTGAGGCTATAATGGCTAACTCTAATTCACAACCACAATATATTTTTACAGACGAATCCGGAAAAATTATTAAAAATGCTGGTGGCTACGACTCTGATATGCAGCGTTTTATTTCGATACTTAATGATGCGAAGGCCGAGAATAAGAAGAGGTTTCCCTAAGCAAATAATTTACAATCTCACAATATTTTTAATCGCAATCGGCGGCGTAAAATTCGTTTCATTATCCGGTTGCTTGTGAATATCCTTCACCACATCCATTCCTTCAATCACTTTACCAAACGCGGCAAACCCTTGTCTATCCTCGTTGGCATCGCCCCCATAATCATAAGCTTTTCCTGCCGCGTTGCCAATCAAAATAAAAAATTCAGTGTTACCGCTATTGGGTGTGTTTCTTGCCAATGAAATAGTACCATCGGTGTGAAGTATGCCAGTTTGTTTTGTTGTTTCCAATGGAATGCCCGGTAATTTAGTTTGCATTTCATTTTTTGTTTGCCAAATGCCCCCTTGTATCAGATCTGATTTAAAAGAACTCGAAGGTTGATCTTCCGCTTTTAGTACCCGGTAGAAAGAACCATCTTTATAATAACCCGAATCAACATAAGATAAAAATGCCACCACTGTTTTAGGTGCTTTGTCGGGATACAGTTCAACAATAATATCACCATAGTTGGTTTCGATTTCTATTGTTGGTTCTTTATAGTGTTTCTTTTGTTTGCATGAAAAATAAAAACATACATTGATCAAAAGAAAAATTGTAATAATCTTATTGAATCCGTTTTTTAAATTCAAAGTGTGAATCTTTTATTGAATACAAAATAACAACAATTCTTATTTTATAATTACAGTGGCAATCTTTCCGATATCTGGAGTTTTCGACAATTCGCAACAAGAACCCCGGCTAACGTAAGTCTCCGGGGCAAAATAAAAATAACAGTACACACAACAACGATCTTTCGGGCTTTTAGCTACAAGCCAATGGGCTGACAGCTCAAAGTCATCAATCTGGTTTTTTCCCTTCTAAAAAAGTATTTATAGTGCTTATTTCGGCTTTATTATTTTCATCAGACTTGACAGTGTAGTTGCTGTAAAAGCTTTCGACGTCTGCAATGGAATTATGTAATTCCATATTGCGGCGGAGGTAAGCAGGAACCGACTCAAACTCATTGTTAGGATCCGCTGCGTTTACGTTGAAAGATAAATTTCTCAGCTTAGCAATGCGCTCCATAGCCCGGCGCTTTAGATCTCCTGTTTCGTCCACCTGCGGCAGTTCCTCAACAGAAGGCATCATGATGGGCATCGTCTGGTGTACTTTCGGTTCTTCCTTTTCCTCCTCCGCTTCATGGGAATTTTTGACAACCAATTTCATCTCAATAACAGGTTCGTCTTCCTGTCTTGAAAACGACATTGGCGTCGTTGGTTCCTCTACAGATTTGGATTCCGTGTTTTGCTTAGTTTCTGCATAGATCTGTGCAGGCTTCGCTAAATAACCGCCTGACGTTGGGACGGTGCCAGCTTCTTTTTTATTTTTGTTAGAATGATTGTTAATAGTTTTTGGTTCAGCTTTCTTTGGAGGTTGCTGATGTGCTTCAATTCCTGTTGAATTGGATTCCGAAGATAATGTGAAATGAACAACAGTTTCATTTGATTTATCAACAGTAATTTCATCATTTTCAACTGGTAAATTTACGCGGACAGATATTGGTGATTCTACGATAGTAGGCTCCATCTCCTTCTCAATTTTCTGCTCTGTTACGGAAGCGTAAACGTCTTCATCCTTAATTGTCCGGAAGCCTTTTTGTTCAATTATATTTTCTTCTTCCTGGATTTCATCAGCGAGTTTTTGCTCTTTCTTTTCATCAAAAACAAAAACAGGCTGACGATATTTCTTTTTATCATCTTCAGGCTTTAATACCATTACAATTTTTTCTTCCTGTTTTTCTTCAACCTTTGGCGCTTCTTTTTTATCAAAAGGATCTTTGTGTTCAAACCCGGTTGCAATTAAGGTTATTCCAATTTTTGTTTCCAGCGCATTATCATACCCGAGTCCAAGAATTACATCTGTATTTTCTCCTGCCTGGCTTAGCAAATAATTTTGAATGGTTTCTACTTCATCCATTGTAAACTCATTATCGCCTTCGGCAGAATTAATATTTATTAAGATCCATTTCGCTCCGCGAATATCATTGTCATTTAACAACGGTGAATTGAGCGCCTGTTCAATGGCCTGCTGTGCACGGTTTTCTCCATCCGCCGCTGCACTGCCAAGTATGGCAACGCCACCTTTTCTCATAACAGTACAAACATCTGCAAAGTCAACGTTTATCTGGCCTGTGCTGTTAATTACATCTGTAATACATTTTGCGGCGGTAGCCAGTACATTGTCCGCTTTTGCAAAAGCGGCCTTCATCGTAAGGTTTCCAAACTGGTGACGCATTTTATCATTACTTATAACGAGCAATGTATCCACATGTTCTTTTAATTTAGTAATCCCATCTTCGGCCTGGGCAATTCTTTTTTTGCCTTCATAAGCAAATGGGGTTGTAACAATACCCACGGTAAGTATACCAAGATCTTTACAAATTTTTGCAATTATAGGTGCGCCACCTGTACCTGTACCGCCGCCCATACCTGCAGTGATAAAAGCCATTTTAGTATTTACTTCGAGTATCCGTTTTATTTCTTCGAGGCTTTCCTCGGTAGCTTCACGGCCTATTACAGGATTAGCGCCTGCACCAAGACCTTGCGTTAAATGTGGCCCTAACTGAACTTTATTGGGGACCATACTTGTTGCGATAGCCTGGGCATCGGTGTTACAGATTATGAAGTTTACGCCTTCAATATTCTGGCTAAACATATGGTTAACGGCATTGCTTCCGCCCCCGCCAACGCCAATCACCTTTAGGATGGATGATTGTTCTTTGGGCAAATCAAAATGAATCATGTGTTTTAAATTTAATGAGTTATAATGTAGTTAATAGGTTAGCTTATAGTTCCGAATCTCCTTCTTCTTTAAACATTTCAATTAATCCGTTTTTAAAAGAATCCATAAAACCTTTTAATGTTTTACGTGGTTTAACAACAATATTTTTATGATTGGTAATATCGGCCTCAACTTCGTCTACACTTGCCTGTTGTAAGTTGGCCGGTATCTTCACTTTTGCATATTGCAATTCAAATTGTTTTCGTTTATTTTCGTAATCATTGTATCCTTTTAAAATTAAACCAAGGCAGGTTGAATACATTGGCTTGGCCAGTTCTTCAATATGTCCTGACGCAAGATGTTCGTTTGGATAACCAATGCGTGCATTTAAACCGGTAACGTATTCTGTTAGTTGAATTAAATGTTTTAACTGTGAGCCGCCTCCCGTAAGAATTACGCCACCATTTAGCAACCGGTTATCGAGACCTACCTGTTTCAAATGATAAGAAACAAAATCCATAATCTCACTCATACGGGCTTGTATAATTGCTGCAAGATTCTTTACACTTATTTCTTTAGGAGCCATGCCGCGAAGACCCGGGATGGTAATGTATGCATTTGACTTAGCTTCATCGGAAAGTGCACTTCCAAATTGTACTTTCATTTGTTCAGCCTGCGTTTTCAAAACACCAAGTCCCGTTTTAATATCATTGGTAATATTTTCTCCACCGAAAGGAATTACGGCAGTATGCTTTAAAATTCCCTCATAAAAAACAGCAAGGTCGGTAGTGCCACCACCAATATCAACGATGGCAACACCTGCTTCTAAATCATGGTCACACATAACGGCCGCCGCAGATGCCAATGGTTGCAATACGAGGTCTTTTGTTATTAGTCCTGCTTTTTCAACACTACGGTTTATATTTCTAATCGCATTTTTATCGCCGGTGATAATATGAAAATTAGCACCCACTTTTACACCGCTATATCCAATTGGATCAGGAATATTTTGAAAATTATCTACTGTAAACTCCTGCGGAATAACGTCAATTATCTGGTCGCCCGCGGGTATATATGTTTTATATTGATCGTTTATGAGCTGATCAATTTCTGACTGCTTTATTTCTTCATCGGTATTCTGGCGAACTATATCTCCTCTCGTTTGAAGACTTTTGATATGATGCCCGGCAATACCAACATATACTTCGGTTATCGGAAGATTGGGATTGCTTGCATAGCAATTTTCCAACGCAGTCTGAATAGCTTTTATGGTTTGATCAATGTTCAACACCATTCCGTGTTGCACGCCGTTACTGTTTGCGCGGCCAAAGCCAAGAATTTCAAGTTTGCCGAATTCATTTTTTCTGCCGGCAATGGCTGCAATTTTTGTGGTGCCAATGTCGAGGCCTACGATGATGGGTTGTTCGCTGTTCATATTTTTGTTTTTTATGTGCCTTCATGAATCTTCACTGTATTAAGAGCAGAATTGATTTGCAAGGCCTTGTTGTGTTATTGTTTTATGTTTTGTTATTATAAGAACTCATTTAATAAAATTTAATAATCCGTTTTTGACGGCATTACCGCTTTCGGAATTTTTTTAATTTTTCCGGCATCTTTTACCTCGGTTGGTTGTTTAATAATTTTAGATTTCACAGGGTTGGGATTTGGTTTTTCAACAGATGATGAATTAGTGGTCAGGGCATTTGTTTTTGTTAAGTGTTGATTGTTGGAAACTGGTTTGTCTGGAACATGGATAGGGGCTACAGGAACGCGATCTTTATTATTATTACTTGTATTTATTTTCACATCTTCATCAGGTGCATTATCAATTTCCCTCGAAGAATTAATGTCACCATTGTCATCAACGGGCTGATCGAGTTGAATATTTGTAGAATCATTTGTATGCTGCTGAGCTTCGGCGATCAACGCTTTCATAATTTGAATTGAGCGCAAGGAATCCATTTTAATTTCGTTGGCGCCTCGTCTAACCGCTACAACCTGTCCTTTAAACTGAACATCAATCGCGTTATAACGTGTCCATCCTAATTTCGTTAATACCTGTTTATAAAAACAAAGAAGGTTATTAAATTTCTCTTCACAATTTTCAGCATCCCCAAAATGTATTACCTGGTCACCCAACTTGGGAATTAGATCGAAATTGCGGTTAGGCGAAATATCAACCTGGTCTATTTGGGCCATCCAGAACGGATTTGCATTTATGAATTGGCTCAGTGTTTTGATATCTTTAATGAGATCGCTATCTTTTTTGGATAATACTTTTACGTCCGTAGGAAAGTCTGTAAATACGGGAAGCCTCGGCGAAAATTTATCGCTTAATGGCAACCGGGTCAAAGAACTATCTATATAGAATGATGATCCTGATGTTGTAAAAATTCTTGCTATGGGCTCTCTTTCTGTTATTCTCACCTGCAAAACATTATTGTTATCAAAAAACAATTCGGCATTTTTTATCCACTGGCTTTCTTTCAATGCAGTTTCCATCGATGCAAGATCTATTGAATGCAACGGCATCTTTTCGAGTTTACCCTCATTTGTTTTTTCTAAAATCGAAATCACCTCTTTCTTATCTATAAAAAAATTATTCTGAACACCGGTTATCCGAATGTCAATCCTGGCACACCTTTGATTATTTCTCTTTTCGATAGCAGCAACCAGTATCACAATCGTTCCTGCGCCAATGACTATCCAAATCGCCGCGGCAAGGATTTTTCTAATTGTATATTTACTGATCGTTGACATTTCTTTATAAACTATTATTCAATAAAATTTCCCTAATAGGATTCACAAGCTGATCAATATCTCCGGCCCCGGCCGTAATTAATACGTTACCTGCAGAATCATTCTTTATTGATTTTAAATAATTGCTTTTTATGTATTGAACTATTTCATCCTTCGACGCTACCCTTACATTTTTGTTTTTCATTTTATCCTTAATTAAATTACTGGTTACGCCTTCCATTGGTAATTCTCTTGCGGGATAAATAGGCAACAATATTATATCATCAGCCTGGTCGAGGCTTCCGGCAAATTCATCTGCTAAATCTTTTGTCCTCGAAAAGAGGTGTGGTTGAAATACTACAGTACATTTTGTCCCGGGAAATAGACTTTTTACTCCTGATATCAAAGCAGTCAATTCCTGCGGGTGGTGAGCATAATCATCGATAAAAACCGCATTGGCACTATGTTCCCCAGGGTTTAAAGAAGGGGCAATGATGTATTCAAATCTCCTTTTTACTCCTTTAAAATCATTAACGGCGTTTTTAATTTTTTTAGAATCAATATTAAGTTGACGTGCAATGGTTATAGCAGCCACCGCATTTTCAATGTTATGCAGCCCCCCCATATTGAGTTGTATATTATGTAGCTGCCAGCTTTTTGATACTACATCAAATTGATAACCGCCATTTGCAAATTTTATATTGGCGGAAAAAACATCAGCCCGGTTATCCTGAAGGCTATAACGTATACGATTAGCCGCAGAAAATCTATTAACAGGTAAATTATAGTTAGTTAATAATACGCCGCCGACTTTGAGCCTTTCAGAAAACTGAACAAAGGAATCTTCCATATTTTCTTTGGTGCCATAGATATCCAGGTGATCGGCATCCATTGCAGAAATCAAAGCAATATCCGGAGACAATTGCAGGAAACTTCTGTCGTATTCATCAGCTTCCGCAACTGATACATTATTATCACTGCTCCAGAAGTTTGTATTATAGTTTACCGAAATACCACCGAGGAAAGCGTTACATCCAAAGCCAGAGTGCCTTAAAATATGGGCTACCATTGTACTTATGGTGGTTTTGCCATGTGTACCAGCAATACAAATACTGAATGATGACCTGGTTATTTCACCGAGCAAAGCGCTTCGTTTTATTACTTCGTAATTGTTATGCAAATAATAATTCAACTCTTTATGGTCTTTAGGAATAGCCGGTGTATAAACAATCAACTGAGCATTTTTATCGAGGAAATCAACACTGTCTTCGTAGTGAATATTAATTCCTTCATTTTCCATTTGCTTCGTTAAAGTGGTTACGGTTTTGTCGTAACCACTTACAGAAGCATTTTTGCTCAAATAATATTTTGCCAGGGCGCTCATTCCGATGCCGCCAATTCCAATAAAATAAATACGTGATATGGTTGTATAATCTTTCATAACGGCTCTACCCCAACCCTTCTCCAGCGGGGAGTGCAAGTTGTAATTCCATGATATGTTTAAATATCATTTTCAATGTTTTATAGTTTTTAAAATTTCTGCAGCTATTACTTCATCTGCGTTTGTTATTGCCATTGGGCTAATATTTTTTTCAAGGCTCCTCTGCAATTCATCATTTTTCGATAAATTAATTACAGTTGCCACCAGCTTTTCTTTTGCTTCGTTATCTTTTATAATTAATGCGGCGTTTCTATTTACAAGGTTCATAGCATTAGCTGTTTGATGATCTTCTGCCGCAAATGGAAATGGTACCAATACCGCAGGTTTACCGACCACACATAACTCATACACGGTACTTCCCGAACGACTGATGATTATATCCGCTGCTGCATATGCATATTGCATTTCCGTAATAAAATCGTTTACCCAAACATTTTCTTTTCCCTCTCCCACCGATTTGTATTGTGCAACGGTTGTTTTGCCTGTTTGCCATATCAATTGCAAATTATTTTCTTTAAATTCATCTATATGTGCGGCCAGGGCTTCATTTATACTTTTTGCACCCAGGCTACCGCCGATGGCCAGCACGGTTTTCTTATTTTCATTCAATCCGAAAAAGTGTATACCCTCGCTCCTGGTGACAGATGAGCTTACGATATTTTTTCGTACAGGGTTACCTGTTAGTATCAACCTATCGGCAGGAAAAAATTTTTCCACGCCCTGGCTGGCAGCAAAAACTCTTGTGGCTCTTTTTCCCAACATCATATTACTCTTTCCCGCAAACGAATTGCTTTCGTGTATGAATGAAGGAATTCCTTTACCCTGCGCATATCTCAATACGGGGTATGTTGAATATCCTCCAACACCTACGGCTGCGTCAGGCTTGAAGCGCTTAAAAATTCTTCGCACTTTTAGGAAACTTTTTACCAGTTTTAATGGCAACCCAATATTTTTTATCAAAGAACTTCTGTTAAACCCAGCTATATCCAAGCCTTCAATATTATAACCAGCTTGTGGCACCTTTTCCATTTCCATTTTTCCTTTAGCCCCAACAAATAAAATCTCTGTTTGAGGTTCCAGCTTCTTAATTGCGTTGGCAATTGCTACTGCTGGAAAAATATGCCCACCGGTGCCGCCTCCAGCAATTATTATTCTTTTATTGCTACCTGCTCCGGAAATAACATCTTGCAACTTTTTATCGATATTTTCATTGCTCGTCATATTTCATTCACATCATTTTTATTTTGAGATTCGGCGGCAGCCAATTTTTTTTCGACCTCCTTTCCCTCCATTTGCTCAACGTTACGTGCAACGCTTAAAATAATTCCAATCGCAAAACAAGTAAACCAAAGGCTGCTACCTCCCATACTAACCAAGGGTAGGGTTACTCCCGTTGTAGGAAACAGGTTAACGTTTACCCCCATATTTACCATTGCCTGTATTACGAGTGTGAAGCTCAAGGCCACTGCGAGAAACGCCCCAAATGCATAAGGGCATCTTTGAAAAATTTTTATACTTCGAAATAAAAAAAGCAGGTAAATCAAAACAATAACTGTGCCTCCTAATAGGCCATATTCTTCTATAATAATTGCATAAATAAAATCACTATAAGGATGCGGTAAAAAATTTCTTTGCTCACTTTTACCCGGGCCCTTTCCTAGCCATCCGCCTTTTGCAATGGCAATTTTCGCTTGTTGCACCTGGTAAGATGCATCTGACTTATCGCTGTACATAAAATCCTGTACCCGCTTTACCCAGGTTGACATTCGCCCAAAGGTTAATATAGATGGAAGATCTTTTGAGGTATGATTTTCTTTATCATAGTAATGAGAAGCAAGCCCAATAAGCAACAGAAGCGGAATCAGGGCGGAGCCAACCACTAACATTATGTGCCGTAACCTCACCCTGCCAATAAACATAAGCATCATGGCTATGCCACCAATTAATAAAGCTGTTGATAAGTTTGCAGGCGCGATTAACAGGCATATGATTATAACGGGTACCATTAGGGGCAGAAATCCTTTCTTAAAATCTTTAATAACATCCTGCCGCCGGCTTAACTGGCGACTCATATACATGAACAGCGCAAGCTTCGCAAGGTCAGATGTTTGGAAAGTCATATTAATTACCGGCAATTTTATCCAGCGGTTAGCCTCATTGATGCTACTTCCAAACTTTAGCGTGTAAATTAAAAGCGGGATGGAAATCAAAAATAGAATGGTGGCAACCCTTGAATAGATTGTATAGTTAACCCGGTGTGCGAAATAAATAATCATTACTCCTAATGCAATAAAACCGATCTGTTTGAAGAGATAACTTTCTGTGCTTTTATTCATCTTATATGCCAATGAACCAATGCTGCTGTATACGACAAGAATACTCACCATCGTTAGTATGATAACAATTGCCCAAATAACTTTATCACCTTTCGTTCGGTTTAATAAATTGGTGGTAACTTCCTGTGCGGGGGAAGAAAACGCATTCGTTAATATGTTTTTTGTGTTGCTCATTTTGTCCTCACCCCAACTCCCTTGACAAGCTCAGGATGACAGCATTATTTGTATTCAGTGTTAGAGTTTTGTTTCCCATTCTAATTTTTATAAATCTTTTACAGCTTCCTTAAATTGTTTTCCGCGGTCTTCATAATTTTTAAAAAGATCAAAACTGGCACATGCCGGTGAGAGCAAAACGACATCTCCTTTGTCAGCAAAATGAAACGCTGCCTGTACGGCATCTTTTGCACTCGTGGTATTAACCATAAGTCCAACATCATTTCCAAATGCTTCGTGAATTTTCCTGTTATCAATTCCCATACAAACAATTGCTTTTACCTTTTCTTTAACCAGGCCTGTCAAAAATGAATAGTCATTTCCCTTATCAACCCCGCCAAGTATCAATATGGTTGGCTTGGTCATGCTTTCCAATGCATACCACGTGCTGTTGGTATTGGTTGCCTTGCTGTCATTAATAAATTCTACCCCTTTAATTGTTGCCACCGTTTCCATACGATGTTCCAGGCTCTCAAAAGTTTGCACGGCATCTCGTATCTTTTCCTTTCTTATGTCCATTACCACGGCAGAGAGGCTTGCTGCCATTGTATTGTATTGATTGTGCTTTCCTTTAACAGCAAAGTCTTCCACGCTCATGGTCATTTCTTCATTTTGCCATTTTATGTGCATTTCTGCATTGGTTATATAAGCGCCCTGCGGTAATGATTTTTTCATGCTAATTGGTAATGGGTTGGTACTGTTTAAAAAAAGGTTTAAATATTTTACTGTTGTTTCATCATCCGCATTATAAATAAATACATCGTTCCTGGTTTGATTTTTAATGATGTTGAATTTGCTTTTTATATAATTTTCAAAATTGTATTCATACCTGTCCAAATGATCTTCCGTTATGTTCGTTAATATGGCAACTTCGGGCCGAAATGTTATTATATCATCCAACTGGAAAGAGCTGACTTCAACTACATAAACTTTTTTTGGCTCCTTTGCGACCTGCCTTGCAAACGAATAACCAATGTTCCCGACCATCGCACAATTAAGTCCTCCTTCTTTGCAGATATGGTAAACCATTGCTGTAGTGGTTGTTTTTCCATTGCTGCCTGTTATGGCTATAATCTTACTATCTTCTTTGAATTGATAAGCAAATTCTATTTCGCTTATTATTTCAACGTCTCTTTTTCTCAATTCCTTTACCAGTTCATTCTTCTCCGGTATGCCCGGGCTTTTCATCACCACATCGGCCGCAAATATTTTTTCTTTAGTATGAATGCCTTCTTCAAAGTCAATATTGTTCGTTGTCAATTCATTTTTGAAATCAACATTGATGAGAGAAGCATCACTTACAAAAACATCAAAGCCTTTTTGCTGTGCCAGCAAAGCTGTGCCCACACCGCTTTCACCGGCGCCCAGTATCACTATTCTTTTTTTCATTTTTTTTTAATTGTACAGGCAATTAAAAAATTTGGTTCTTCAACGGCATGAATTTAACAGGTCAGAAGACTGTCATCATCGGAATTGGAAAGGATCAAATTCTTAAAAAAAAAATTTTCATAAAGACAAATCACTGGATAATAATACCCTCATATCAAATTATCTCAATTTTAACGTTACTACTGCAAACACAACCGACAAAATGGTTACCACCCAAAAACGCACCGCTATCTTGCTTTCATGGTATCCCAGTTTTTGATAGTGATGATGCAACGGGCTCATTAAAAAAACTCTTTTCCCTTCTCCATATTTTTTTTTCGTGTATTTGAAATAACTAACCTGTATGACTACACTTAGATTTTCTACCAGGAACACAAAACAAAATATCGGTATCAGTAACTCCTTTCTAACTATTATTGCCAATGATGCAATGATGCCTCCCAAAGCCAGGCTTCCGGTATCGCCCATAAAAACCTGCGCCGGGAAGGCGTTGTACCAAAGAAATCCAACACATGCCCCTACGAGCGCCGCTATAAAAATGGATAGCTCGCTAAGGTTGGGTATATACATTATGTTCAAATATTCTGCAATACGCACATCACCACTCACAAAAACAAATACACCCAGGCCCAATCCTATAATCGCACTTACGCCTGTCGCCAATCCGTCTAACCCATCCGTTATATTAGCGCCGTTAGAAACAGCCGTTACAATAAATATTACAATGATGATGTACAATATATAAGTATACTTCTCCCAACTTTCAGGCAACAATTTGGCATAGTTAAACTCATGGGTTTTTACAAACGGAATTGTTGTTATGGGAGTTTTTACTTTAACGAACCTGTGAACTTGTCCGTCAATTACTATTGTATCCTCGTTTTTCCCCAAACGGTGTTCCCCGCGTTGCAGCGAACTATTCTGTATTCCGTTATTGCCCGTTATCACTTCACGCATTACCACAACATTCTGATTAAAATATAAGGTGGCACCAATAATAATCCCAAGCATTATTTGTCCAAATATTTTAAATCTTCCTGCAAGGCCATCCGCGTCACTTTTTTTATAAGTTTCTCCTTTAGCCTTGGCATCGCGCCTTGCCTTTATTTTTAAATAGTCATCGACAAAGCCTATAATTCCCAACCAGACTGTACATAATAACATAAGCCTTACATACACTTTATCCAGGTTGGCTAACAATAAAGTTGGAATTAATATTGCCAGCAAAATGATAATCCCGCCCATTGTTGGTGTACCCGACTTCATTTTTTCTCCGGCCAAACCTAATTCACGAACCGACTCTCCTATTTGTTTTCTTTTTAAAATATTTATCAGGCGTTTACCATATACCGTTGTAATAAAAAGAGATAAAAGCACTGCAACAAGCACTCTGAATGTGATAAAATGTAATAGCCCGCTACCGGGAAATTTTATTCCATTTTTTGTGAACCATTCAAAAAGTTGATAGAGCATTTAACCTTATTTATTTTCCAACCAATTGAAACATTTCAGATAAAATTTTTTTATCGTCAAAATCATACTTCACTCCGTTTATTTCCTGGTATTTTTCATGTCCCTTACCAGCTACTAAAACAATATCTCTTTGTTGTGCCAGGGTTACAGCAGTTTTAATAGCTTCTTTTCTGTCAACAATTGAGATGTATTTTTTTCTCGCAATAACAGGCACCCCTTCTTCCATCTCTTTAATAATCTGCGAAGGATCTTCGTTTCTTGGATTATCGGAAGTGAGAATTACCTTGTCACTGTACTCGCACGCTACCTCTGCCATTACAGGCCGCTTGGTTTTATCGCGGTTGCCACCACATCCCACTACTGTGATAATTTTTTCTTCACCCTGCCGTAAATTTTTTATCGTTGCCAATACGTTAAGTAATGCATCCGGCGTATGTGCGTAATCAACTATTCCTATTATTTTTTCATTTGGCGAAATCATATAATCAAATCTTCCCTCTGCACCACTTAGGCTGCTCACTATCTGCAAAACAGTTTGCTTATTTTCGTTAAGACAAACGGCCGCGCCATAAACGGCCAAAAGATTATAGGCGTTGAAAGTGCCAATCAACCTGCAGTGAACTTCTATGTCGTTTATCATCAATACAAGGCCATTCAAGGAATTCTCTATAATTTTCCCTTTGAAGTCAGCCATTGTTTTAAGACTATACAAATATTTTTTTGCTTTGGTGTTTTGCAGCATAACTGCTCCACGTTTATCATCTGCATTGCTTAATGCAAAGGCCGCGGAAGGCAATGAATCAAAAAATTGTTTCTTTACTCTTATATATTCGTCAAACGTTTTGTGATAGTCAAGATGATCGTGTGTTATATTACTGAATATTCCACCTGTAAACATTAAGCCCGCGACACGATGTTGATCAATAGCATGCGAACTCACTTCCATAAAAATGTGAGAACAACCTTGTGCATACATTTCGGCAATAAGCTTATTCAATGAGATAGCATCAGGAGTTGTATGAGTGGATGGCAATACCTCGTTTGCAATTTGATTTTGAACGGTACTTAACAATCCACATTTATAATTTAATTGCGAAAACAATTTGAATAATAATGTTGCTATGGTAGTTTTTCCGTTAGTTCCCGTAACACCAATAATTTTTATTTTTTCTGATAGTTGTCCATAAAAATTATGGGCCATAACACCCGCAGCGATGGCGCTATTGTTAACAACTATAAATTGCACTTTTTCATTAAGGATTGGGGGTAATACTTCACAGATAATTACAGCGGCACCGCTACTAATGGCAGTATCAATAAAGGAATGGCCATCAGTAAGTGTTCCTTTTATAGCAATAAAGCAACTACCGGGTTTTACTTTCCGTGAATCGGTTTGTAATTCATTTACTTCGTCTACAGGATTACCCGCAACCGAGATAATTTTTACTTTGTATAATATTTGTTGCAGTGATGCCATTAATTCAATTGAAGATTTATTGATTGCCCTTTATGAAAATCTGTGTTTTGAGCAATTGATTGATAAACCACTTTTCCCTTTCCCTTAGCCGCTACTTTTAATCCCATATTTTCTAATAAATACACCGCGTCCTTCAGTCCCAACCCTGTTACATTAGGAATTTTATCTGCCGAAGTTCTTTTATAGTATGCTGTATTTAATTGTGCATGGTTATAATTAAGAACGGTGGATATCCACGAGCCTGTTGTTGCAGAATCAGAAGATGGATAATTAAATGTGTTCAGTATTTTATCCAAATCAGTTCTTAACCCAAAAAACTGTATAGCACTGCTGTCGGTTCCATTCTTTAATTGATTCAACGATTCACTGCCAATTCTTTCTGCATAAATCTTATCCGCAACTTCCCTGAAAACAGGCCCCGAAACAACGCCTCCATAGGCAAGCTTTGAATCACTGCCGTTTTGAATAACAACCGCAATACTATATTTCGGATTTTCCGCGGGGAAATATCCCATAAAAGCAGATTGATAAATTTTATTCCCCTTGTTATAACCGCGATTATCCATAGCCGTTACTGCAGTTCCTGTTTTACCAGCAAAGTTGTATACTTTTGTTTCCAGCGCATGGCCGGTGCCATGTTCCTGCTGAACAACAGCCATCAGGCAGGCTTTTACTTTTGCCAGTGTTTCATCGCTGCATATTTTATCAACAAGGACTTTTGGCTTGAAAGTCTTAATTTCTCTTCCCATTTCATTTATCGAATTAACCAGGTAAGGCTGCATCATTTTACCATTGTTGGCAACCGCATTGTATACCATTAACAACTGAAGCGGAGTTACCAATTCTTCATAACCGTGAGCCATAAACGGCAATGTTGTTTTCGTCCAATATTTACTGAAGGGCTTTTTTATGTAGGGATGAGCGGCACCAACAATATCAATACCTGACGTTGTATCAAGATGTAATGCATGCAAATGATTATAAAAACGCATCGGCTGATTGTGATAATATTCGTCGGCCATTTTTGCAAATGCAACATTTGAAGAGCGGGCAAAAGCTTCTTTAACGGTCATTTCATGCTCACCTAAATGCGAATCTGTAATACGGAGACCATAGAATACTTTTCTGCCACCTTCACAATCAACAATGCTTCCCGTGTCCACATACTTATCTTCCAGCAACGATATTAAAGTAGCTATTTTAAAAACCGAACCGGGCTCCGTTCTTCTTCCCAAACCATAGTTATAATCTTCAATATATTCTCCATCCGGCCTTCTGCCGAGGTTAGCGATTGCTTTTATTTTACCGGTTTGTGTTTCCATAACAATGCAGGTACCGTGTAACGAATTATTTTCAACCATCATTTTCATTAATGCATTTTCTGCCACATCCTGCATGTAGGTATCGATGGTTGTAACAATGTCCCGTCCATTTTCAGGTTCTATTTCAGCACCGTCAACGGGCACATAGGCGCCTTGCATATATCGCATAAGCCTGCTACCGGTTTGGCCTTTTAAAACACTATCATAAGATCTTTCCAATCCAACATTTTTACTGGTATCTCCGCGTGAAAGCCCAACGGTTCTGTTTGCAAGCAGCACATAAGGATTTACCCTGTTATCTCTTACATCTATTATAAAACCGCTTTTATTTCGGCCTTGCCTCACTAAGGGGAAACTTCTCAACGTTTTATATTCTTCAAATGAAATTTTCTTTTTTAAGGGATAATACCTGTCCTGATCTTTATAGGCTGCAACTAAAAGTTTTCGGTAAGAAGAAACAGAGGCGTCTTTAAATAATTTTGATAAAGAAATACTAAGTGAATCGAGGTTATTATAAAATCTTTTCCCGTTCTTTTCACGAAGGCCGTCAGCTCCAAAATCAACATACACATCAAAGACGGGAATAGAGGTACTGAGCATATTGCCGTCTTCACTATAGATCGTTCCCCGCTCGGCGTTTATATCCATGTACTTTAAATGCTGTGTATTGCTCATTTGCTTCCAATAGGCGCCTTGTACTCTCTGAATGTAAACAGCGCGGCCCACAACAATTGCACCCAGTATAATTATGCCAATGAAACATAAATAAATACGCCACAATATGTCTTTTTTTACATCCAATAGTTTTGCTTATATCGGTTTATAATTATTTATTTTTAAGCGTATCAATTAACCTCACAGGAGGTACCAACAACTCTTTCAATCCAAGGGGTTCCACCGCTTTTGCCAATTCACTTTCTTTACTCCTGAAGATGACATCCCGTTTTATGGTTTTAAATTCATATTCTTTCTCTTTCAAATTTTTTGCAGTTGAATTTATTTCCATTACCATCTTATCAGCATAGTGACCATTGGCGATATAGATTACTGCAAGCATGGCGGTAAAAAAATAAAACGGAATATTCTTAACAATCCACGCATTATACAAAAGCCTTCTCCGCTTCTTCTTAAGAAAAGATTTCTTTTTATTTTCATTATTGATATCCTGGTTCTCGCCCATTTTTCAGTTTATCTCTAGTTGATTCTTTATTGTTTTATGAAACTTTTATTTTTTCGGCAATACGTAATTTTGAACTTCTTGACCTCGGGTTGTTTTTTAATTCTTCCTGCGAAGGAGTAATTGGTTTCCTGGTTATAATTTTTAAGTCATTTTTTGAAATACTTCCATATAAGTCAACTTGCTGCTCTTCATCAAAATTTCCATTCTTAAAAAAATTTTTCACAAGCCTGTCTTCCAAAGAATGAAAAGTAATTACGGCAACTCTTCCACCGTCGAGAAGAACACCGGAAACCTGCATCAGCATTTCTTTCAATGCACCCAACTCATCATTTACCTCTATCCGTAATGCCTGGAAAACTTTAGCAAAATATTTTTCAGGATTTCCTTTAACGATAGGATACAATGCATTTTTAAATTCATTTATAGTTTGAAATGACTGCGTTTTGCGGGCCTGCACAATTAACTTCGCCAGCGTTTTTGCATTGGTCACTTCTCCATATTGTTCAAAAATTTTATGTAGTTTATCTTCAGAATAATTATTTATAACGTCGGCGGCATTGAGTTTTTCTGATTGATTCATACGCATATCCAAAGCGGCATCAAAGCGGGTTGAAAAGCCTCTCTCAGCAATATCAAACTGGTGACTTGATACCCCAAGATCTGCTAGTATCCCATTTACTTTTGAAATTTTATGAAGGCGAAGAAAGCGTTGCAGGTGCCTGAAATTGTGAGGAATAAAAATTACCCTGTCATCCTGAGGAACATTTTTTACAGCGTCTGCATCCTGGTCAAATGCAATCAATTTACCCTGATCGCTTAAATGCTGAAGTATTACCGAACTGTGCCCACCACCACCGAAAGTGCAATCGACATAAATTCCAGAAGGATCAATTTGCAAACCACTGATCACTTCCTGCATTAACACCGGCACGTGATATATGCCCTTTTGCATTTTATGATTTTGTGAGTTTATCGCCTGCCATTACTTCCTTTGCCAAATCGCTAAATGCCTCTGGTGAAAAAGTTTCAAAGAACTGTTGGTGTTTTATTTTATCCCAAATCTCAATTTTATCAATAGCCGATACCAAAACAATATCTTTCTCAAGCCCTGCATATTCCATTAAGTTTTTTGGTAACAAAAGCCGGCCAGCACTGTCGAGTTCAACCAGGGTAGCCCCATTTAGAAAATACCGTTTGAATTGCCTTACTTTGGGATCAAAATCATTTAAGTTGCCAAGATTAGTAAATAGCGGTTTCCAGCTTTTTGATGTGTATAAACTCAGGCATTTCTCAAATCCTCTGTTCAGAACAAATGGCTCTGCTCCACTATCAGGCAATTGCTTTTTAATGCCTGATGGCAATAAAAAGCGGCCCTTTGCATCTAATGTAGCTTCGTATTCACCTATAAAGCCTGTCATTATGAACTAATTAGACTTGATAAAAATAAATTTCCACAAAATAACACTTTTTCCCACTAACACAACATTTTTGTGAAAATCTTTTTTATACACCGCGCTGTAATCTATCTCCATAGCGGCTTTTAAGTATTTTGTTACTGGATGACCTGTGCAAAACCTGTGAACAAGGGGTGGAAAACGTCTTAATAAGATTTAAAGAAATAGGTGACTGCTAATTGAGTAGCAGCGAGCCTTTAGAAGAATGTCGATTCTAAATAGGAAAAAATTCGTGGAAATTAATTGGCGAATATCAGGAGACCGGCTGTTTTATAACGGAAAAATATATCGAAAAACAACTTCCTTTGCCGACTGTGCTTTCTGCTTTTATTTTTCCTTTATGGGCATCCACAATTGATTTTACATAGCTGAGGCCTAGACCAAAACCTTTTACATTGTGGATGTTACCGGTGTGTGCCCGGTAGAATTTCTCAAATATCCTGTTCAGCGTTTCTTTGTTCATTCCTATACCATTGTCTTCGATTTTGATAACAATATGGCCGTTAGAATTTTGAGTAGATAACTTGATAAGAAGATAATTGTCTTTTGAATATTTTATCGCATTATCCAGCAGGTTATTTATGATATTTATCACATGAACTTCATCTGCCATTATCAAATCATTGGTTGCATTTAAATTAATCTCCAGCTTACCATTTTTCTCCGCTAACGGGAGTTTAATATTGTTGATGGCGGCATTAATCAAATCGTGGGCGTGGACCGGTTTTTCGTTGAGCTGAATTTCCTGTTTGTCAAGCAAAGCAGCCTGTAGTATGGTTTCCACCTGCTTATTCATTCTTTTGTTTTCGTCTTTAATGATGCCCGAAAAATAATCCATTTTGGTTCGGTCATTAATTACTTTTTCATTTTTTAGAGCATCCACGGCCAGGGAAATAGTGGCCAATGGGGTTTTAAATTCATGCGTCATATTATTAATGAAATCAGACTTAATCTCGCTTAATTTTTTTTGATTGAACAATGCTCTTAGTGTAATAAAAAAGGCAGCAAAAATGATGAAAGTAAAAACAACTGAACCTGCAATCATCCAATACATTTGCTTCCAGATAATATTGCCAACATGTGGAACAACAATAATTAATAGTTCCTGTGGAGCCAACCCTTCTGCAAAGCCAGCGTTAGGAGAAACGAGGGCATACACAAATTCTCTATTGTGCAAACTATCCATGTGAGCGGCATAAAAATTTTTAGATTGTATCTCATCACCTACCATCGAAGTAGTGGTAATAGCGAATTCAAAATCTACATTTTTCAAGTTGTTTTTTTCAAATGCTTTTTGAATTTTATTTCTAATTTCTTCACGGGTGTACCGATGTACAATGGTTGATGGGAATGCATTTAGGGGGAAAAAAATATCACCATTTTTCTTACTATCGAAAGGAGATAGGTTGCCTGTTTGTTCAACAAGATCATTACCCGCGGTAACGGTTACCATCTTTACGGCTTCCTCAAATTGCTGTTCCTTGTCCTGGCGGGCTTGCTTTATCCAAACTATTTGAAAAAAAATCAAGCCTAATAGTGAAACAAAAATCAGTATGGTTATGATGGGGAAAATTCTTTTCATACTTGGCAAATTTAATCTTCACAAGTGCTAAAATGCAGCGTAAAATCCTTGACCTTAAACTTTAACTAACTCTTATCGTTTATGATTATAATAAAAAATGATATTGGTAAAATATTTATTTCAACAATTAAATATAATTTAGAATCATGATTTCTCCTGCGAAGGGCACTTTATTAATAGCAAATCCTTTCTTAAAGGATCCAAATTTTAGCCGCACGGTTATCTTTCTTTGCGAACATACTGAAGAAGGAAGTTTTGGCTTTGTGCTAAATAAAATATTTCCCAAACCTCTTGAAGAACTTGTTCCTGATCTAAATGTCACTAATTTTCCCGTTTACCAGGGCGGCCCGGTTCAGCGGGATGCTTTGCATTTTTTACATCAATACCCCGAACTCATAGGCGGTGGCGAAGAGGTAATGGAAAATGTTTATTGGGGCGGCAACTTCGAGAGCCTTTTAATTAATCTTAAAAATAAGGATCTTGACAAAAATCATTTACGTTTTTTTATTGGATATAGTGGCTGGAGTGAGGGACAGCTTAATGAAGAAATGAAAGAAGAAAGCTGGCTCACTGTAAAGGCTACACGAAAATTGATTTTTGATACCAAACCGGAGGACATTTGGAAAAACTCTTTAAAACATTTGGGCGGTAATTACGAAATGATGATCAATTTTCCTATTGACCCACAATTAAATTGAGCAGGAAAGGCTAATTTCATTTTACAGAAGTATCCATTTTTATAATAAACCTGATTTGCTATATAAAATTTTACTATTTCCTGCGAGGGTTTTTATACATTTTTATTGTCGAAAAATAGTAATCAACAATAAAAGCATGCTCCAGAAGCCAGGGCCGTTGCTAATTGCCTCCAATCATCCCAACTCGTTTTTAGATGCTATTATATTAGCCACGTTGTTTAAGAACCCGGTTTATTCATTGGCTCGCGGAGATGCCTTTGCCGGAAAATTGATTACAAAAATTCTTACGTCGCTTAATATGCTTCCCGTTTACAGGGTGAGTGAAGGAGTTGAAAACCTTGAAAATAACTATGCCACGTTTGAAGCTTGCCAGGATATTTTCAAAGAGAATGGTATAGTATTAATTTTCTGTGAAGGAAGATGCATTAATGAATGGCACCTGCGGCCGCTTAAAAAAGGAACCGCCCGACTAGCCGTGGCTGCCTGGCAAGATAATGTGCCAGTGGAAGTTTTACCGCTTGGAATTAACTACAACAGTTTTAGAAAATATGGAAAAGACGTCTTTCTGAATTTCGGGAATATCATTACGGAGAAACAAGTGAACCTCAATTTTTCCGGCGGTAACGCAATTAATAAGTTTAATGAGAAACTAAAGCAGGAACTACAAAACCTGGTTTTTGAAATCGACAATAATGATAAAGAAAAACGAAAAAAATATTTCGAAATACATCAATCATTAATACAAAAAATATTGTTGCTTATTCCGTCATTAATTGGATATGCGCTTCACCTTCCCTTATACTTTGCCATTCATTTATTTATAAAAAATAAAGCTGCGGATCATTATGATTCTATTTTCGTTGGCGTGCTCTTTTTTATCTACCCGTTTTATGTTCTGGCCCTTACCCTATTGACATTTTTTATTACCCACAATACATTTTCCTTTCTCTTAGTGCTATTAATACCAGCTTCATTGTTGAGTTTGCTGCACTTAAGAAGAAGTTGATACTTCAAGTAAGTATAAACTAAAAAACCCCGATAACGAGGATTTCAAAAAATATAACCTATCTAAATTACTAAACTTCAGCAGCGCCTTCAACCAATACGGTTGCCCTGTTATTTAATACCTCTACAAAGCCTCCTTGAATTGTATAATGAATATTAGAAGTCTTATCTTTTAGAATTTTGAGCTTGCCTGCCTTTAAAGCGCTCACAAGAGGTGCATGTTTTTCGAGTACCTCAAACATTCCATCAATTCCCGGAAGCTGCACTCCATACACATCGCCGCTGAATATTTTTCTTTCTGGTGTTAAGATTTCTAAAGTCATATATGGCCTCCTCCGGCTCCTCCAAAGGAGGAGAGATTTATTGCAAACTTTTTAATTAATATTTGCAGTTTTCAAGTTTGTTTATTCTGTTTTAAATAGCCTAAATTGAACGGTGGTGAAAAGCCCTTCTCCTAAAGGTTGGCAGGCTAAGAACTTGCCGCCTCGACCATTTTCTTGCCTTTGGCTATAGCGTCTTCCAGGCTACCCACCAGGTTAAAAGCGGCTTCAGGATATTCATCCACTTCTCCATCCATTATCGCATTAAAACCGCGAATGGTATCTTCAATGGAAACCAACACACCCTTCAACCCGGTAAATTGTTCTGCCACATGGAAGGGTTGAGAAAGGAAACGCTGTACCCTTCGTGCACGGCTTACTGTTAGTTTGTCTTCATCACTCAATTCATCCAGTCCCAGAATTGCGATAATATCCTGTAATTCCTTATACCGTTGCAAAGTGAGCTTTACCCTGTTGGCGCAATCATAGTGTTCAGCCCCAACAATGGTGGGAGTTAAAATTCTTGATGTAGAATCCAATGGATCTACGGCGGGATAAATACCCAGATCGGCAATTTTCCTGCTCAACACTGTCGTTGCATCAAGGTGAGCAAAAGTCGTCGCCGGCGCCGGATCTGTCAAATCATCAGCCGGAACATATACCGCCTGAACCGAAGTGATAGAACCATTGCGGGTTGAAGTAATTCTTTCCTGCATTAACCCCATTTCCGTTGCTAAGGTTGGTTGATATCCTACTGCACTTGGCATTCGTCCCAATAATGCTGACACTTCAGACCCGGCTTGTGTGAAACGAAAGATATTGTCAACAAAGAACAAAATATCTTTTCCCTTTCCGGTGCCATCGCCATCACGGAAATATTCAGCAACCGTTAGTCCGCTTAACGCTACTCTCGCCCTCGCTCCCGGCGGTTCGTTCATTTGGCCGAATACGAAAGTAGCTTTAGATTCTTTCAATTCTTCCATATTTACGGAGTCAAGGTCCCATCCTCCTTCTTCCATACTGTGAATAAACTTATCGCCATATTTCATAATCCCGGCCTCGATCATTTCACGCATCAGGTCATTTCCCTCACGAGTTCTTTCGCCAACGCCTGCAAATACTGATAAACCACTATAGGCTTTGGCGATATTATTAATCAATTCCTGGATCAATACAGTTTTGCCCACGCCTGCTCCACCGAATAACCCAATTTTACCACCTTTTGCGTATGGCTCAATAAGGTCAATAACTTTAATTCCAGTATATAAAATTTCCGAAGCCGTACTTAAATTTTCAAATAAAGGCGGCTTACTGTGAATTGGCCGACCATTCTTTTTACTCACCTGGGGCAAACCGTCAATAGCATCTCCCGTTACATTAAACAAACGGCCATTTATGTCGTCACCAATCGGCATTAATATTGGAGAACCTAAATCAACCGCTTCTATTCCTCTTCTTAAGCCTTCGGTTCCATCCATTGCAATACAACGTACGCTGTCTTCTCCCAAATGCTGTTGCACTTCCAATATCAATTTATCACCATTTGGTTTGGTAATTTCCAAAGCGTGAAAAATTTCGGGAAGTTTGCTGTTATTAGCGAAATGCACGTCCACAACGGCTCCGATTATCTGTTTTATCTGTCCAATATTTGCCATAAATTCTTATTAGTTAAGTCTTTTTCAATTTGGCGGCAAAGGTAAGGAGATAGACCCAAAAAGCAAATAATGTTCTAACAATATTTAAGGTTATTTCCGTTCAAATCTCAAGAGGCGACAAAGTTTTCGCTCAAATCCTTCAGCCTTAAAATTTTGTGTAGGTATTTCAGAGTGTTTAATTTTCATTACTGCGAATAAGCAATCTGGTCCAGGGATTTTAGATTGATAATTAAAACATAATATTCACCTCGGGCAAACATTGTAAATTCACATTTTAGAAAATCTGAATCAGCATGAAAAATTTCGTTTTCCTATTTTATATCGTTCTAAGCAACCTCATTTTTACTACACAAGTAACAGCGCAGTCGCCATCGAGAATAATGTTACCAAACGGATGGAGTCTGTCTCCGGCAGGCCATGGTTTTCTGTTAGGCGATCTTCCGCTAAATATAGCAGTTAGTGATTCAAAGAAATTAATGGCAGTAACCAACAACGGGCAAAGTACGCAAAGCATACAATTGATTGAGGTGTCTTCAGGAAAAATCCTTGATAATATTATTGTGGGCGAATGTTGGCTGGGCTTAAAATTTAGTGCCAACGAAAAATTTCTTTATGCGTCAGGTGGTAACAATAACTGGATCTTGAAATATGCAATCAGAAAGAATAAATTGATATTAGACGATAGCTTAAAACTTGGTGATAAATGGCCCAACAAGATTTCTCCTGCCGGTATTGATATAGATGACCATAAAAATCTGTTATATGTTGTGACAAAAGATAATAATTCCTTATACACTGTTGATCTGAAGTCAGGAAAAGTAAAGGACCAGTTTAAACTCAGCGGAGAAGCTTATGCCTGCCGCTTATCGCCTGATAAGACGGAACTTTACATAACCTGCTGGGGCTGTGATAAATTATATGTATTTAATACCATCCGCAAAACATTCACAGACACGATTGCCACCGGAAGCCATCCGAATGATTTTTGCATTACGCAGAATGGCAAATATTTGTTTGTTGCCAATGCCAACGATAATTCCGTATCAGTAATTGATTTGATGGCAAAAAAAGTAATTGAAACATTAACGACCTCCTTGTATCCAAATGCACCACAAGGTTCCACTACTAACGGCCTGGCATTAAGCCCCGATGAAAAAACACTGTACATCGCTAATGCTGATAATAACTGCCTGGCAGTATTTGATGTAAGTGAACCAGGAGAAAGTAAATCTATGGGATTTATTCCGACCGGCTGGTACCCGACCTGTGTAAGGGCGTTAGGCGATAAAATTTATGTAGCTAATGGAAAAGGATTTTCTTCATTTGCCAACCCACAGGGTCCAAACCCATACGGAAAAAAAGAAACTATCACTTTTAGAAAGGGCGATACCTCGGGCATAAAAACAACTCAATATATCGGCGGCCTTTTCATTGGAACAATGAGTATAATCAAAGTCCCGGATCAAAAACAAATGGCAGAATATTCAAAAGAAGTTTATGAAAATACACCTTATACTAAGGAGCGGGAAACAATTTCACAGGGAGAAGCAGGTAATCCTATTCCTGAAAGAGTTGGCGATCCTTCACCTATAAAATATGTGTTTTATATAATTAAGGAAAATCGCACCTACGACCAGGTTTTAGGCGATATGCCTGAAGGCAACGGCGACACAAGCCTCGTGTTATTTGGAGAAAAAATTACTCCCAATGAACATAAGATTGCAAGAGATTTTGTGTTGCTCGACAATTTTTATGTAGATGCTGAAGTGAGCGCTGATGGCCACAACTGGAGTATGGGCGGATACGCAAACGATTACCTTGAAAAGAACTGGGTTACCAGTTATGGTGGTCGTGGCGGAACTTACGATGCTGAAGGAACGAGGGAAATAGCAAACAACAAAAATGGATTTATCTGGAATTATTGCAAACGGGCGGGCATTAGCTATCGTACTTACGGTGAATTTGCAGATGATTATAAACCAAACCTACCCGTGCTTGTGAATCATTATTGTCCCTATTATACAAGCTGGGACCAACATGTGAGAGATACAACGCGGGTTGGGCAATGGAAAAGAGACTTTGACTCACTGGTAAGTGTAAACGCACTTCCGAGGTTAAATACTTTGCGAATTATTAATGATCATACAGAAGGCTTAGCCAAGGGAAGGCCTTCACCATCTGCCCATACTGCAGACAACGATCTGGCGGTGGGTATGTTCATCGACTACCTGAGTAAAAGTCCTGTCTGGAAAGAAAGCCTCGTAGTTATTTTAGAAGATGATGCCCAGGACGGTCCTGATCATGTAGATGCACACAGAAGCACCGCATATCTTGCGGGCCCTTACGTGAAGCGGCATTTTGTTGATCACACCCCTTACACAACAACAGGGATTTTAAGAACTATTGAATTGATACTAGGATTGCCCCCGATGAGCCAGTACGATGCCGCTGCCACACCACTTTGGCGCAGCTTTATGAGCGTACCTGACACAAGCACTTTCGATCATGTTCCTGCGCAGTACGACATTACCGAAAAAAATATTGCTACCAATAAATTATCCGAGAAAAGTGCAACCTTCAATTTTTCAAAAGAGGATGAAGTAAACGAGGCTGACTTTAATTATGTATTATGGAAAGGAATTAAAGGAATGAACAGCCCGGTACCTGCGCCGAGAAGAGCCGCATTTGTTAGAGTGAATGAAAAGAAAAGAGATAGAGATGATTGAATAATGTTTTGCGTTTATGCGTTACCGCTATAAGTCCTTCGTGAGTTGACTTAAAGTGACTTCCTCCAGCACAACCCGTTCGGGTGCATCATCAACCCAGTGCCATTTAACAAGGGCGATTTTATCTCCGGCAATTTCAATGCCGGTAATGTCGGCATCGTTATAACAACAACAGCCGCTGTTGAAGTAGGAGGGTTTTAGTCTTTCCCTAGTACTCTTTTCCGTTACATTATCACCGTAAATTTTGTTACTCGGGTGATTGGAATACAGCCCTGAAGCAAATACGGGATGATGCGTATGACCGGTAATTAGTAATAAGTTTTTTCTATCTCTGCTCCATTCGTACATCATAATATTATGCCGGTCCAGCAATACATAATCTTTAGCCGGTGTGTTTACATTTATACTAAGATACCTTTGCAAAGGCCGCCAGGCATGGCTCACGAGCCAGGTACTGAAACCATTATTATCACTCATTTTATCGCCCTGGTGACCATGTGTTACAAAGATTGACAGTGGTTTATTTTCAACTTTTGTTTTTAAAATCAAACCTTCAAAAACCGGGAGTGGTAAAATAAATATTCCTTTGAACCAAATGTCAACATCCAATCTATTTTTCCAGGTGAGATCGTGATTACCAAAAGTTTTAAAATATTTCGCCCGCTCATGAAACCTTGCTTCAGACTTTAACGCCTGCATGTTTTTTGGAATAACTTCTGAAGGCTTGTATTTCCATAATTCTTCGCTGTCGCCAAGGTTTATATAATTGAATTCTTTGCTGAAATAATAATCAAGTGCTGCTAAATAATTTTTTTCATTCGAGGCAAAATCATCACCATCGTCTTTATTCCCTTTATGATGATCGCTAAAAATGATGAATTTATCTTTGGTAAAATCAACATCAAGGATCAGACCACGGTTATTTTTCTTCTTATTTAAATCGTTCAACAACTTGCTTAATGATTTAAAAACATCTTTTTTATCTGGCGCAGAAGCATCTGCGGCAAGCCTGGTTAATAATGGTCCTAATATCTTCTTTAGAAATTTTTTCACTGAAACCTGGTTTCAATAAGAGAGTATGAAAATGCTTGTTTCAATATTTTAAAGATATTAAATAACCCGATTTTATTAAGAGAGACTCTTCGAATGATCCGCCCCGTATAGTTTGATAAAACGGAAAGTACCTGCACCGCATCAATTATCAGACGCCTCAAGATTTTGTGAATGAAAATATTTTCCAATAACCGGGAGCCGTTGAAACTCTTTCTTTTCTATAAATAAAATAAACCACACATATATTATCAAAAGCAAACTTGCGGATATAAAGTTTACGGCCGTGCCGTTAACAAAATAAATAATGGCTTCGTGAAGAAAATAAAGAAGAACAACTATTATAATATAGGCGGAAAGTTTTTTCCATGCATACGGAATACGATAATCCTTTTGGCCCCATAAAAATGAAATCACCATCATACTGCCGTAACAAAAGAAGGTTGCCCAGGCACAGGCCATGTATCCAAAATATGGAATGAAAATAAAGTTAATAGCCAAAGTAATCGCCGCACCTATTAATGTAATATACGCACCGGCGATTGTTTTATGGGTAAGTTTATACCAGATTGATAAGTTGTAATAAATGCCCAGAAACATATTAGCCAAAAGCAGTATGGGAACGACTTTCAGGCCTGTCCAATAAATTTTCAACTTTGCGAGATCCGTGCTCAAAAAATATTTCCATAGATCGATATACATGGCTACTACCAAGAACATAACAGTAATGGTTATAACGAAAAATTTCATAACTCTTGCATACACTTTTTGCGGATTTGCACCTTCGGCCTGCTTAAAGAAAAATGGCTCAGCGCCCATTCTGAATGCCTGGATAAAAAGAGTGATTAAAATAGACAATTTGTAACAAGCAGAGTAGATAGCAACCTGGTCTTTTGCAGCCTCAACATTAGTAACAGGGGCCAGCCATGAAAGCATAATCCTGTCAAATGTTTCATTAATCATTCCTCCAAAACCTGCTATTATCAATGGCATGGAGTATATTATCATCACAATCCAAACTTTCCTGTTGAATTTAAACTCAAACGAAAAGAATTCTTTATGCAAGAGAACTAAAGCAAAAAGTGATGCGAATAAATTGGCAATGATTATGTAACCAACACCATAGTTAGGCTTGTAAAAAGTAGCGATAAACCCATAAGGATTACTAACTGCTATTCGGGGACAAACGGATACTAAAAAATAAATGATTATGATTTGTAAAATTATTGTTGAGAGTCTTATCAACGCATATTTCCGTGGTCTTTGATCCAGCCTCAATTTAGCGAAGGGCAAAGTTGATAACGTGTCAAGGGCAATAATAATTGCTGAATAGGTTATAAACTCAGGATGATTATCCAATCGCAATAAATGCGCAATTGAAGAACGAAAAAAAATCAGGATAGATGTCAGCAAAAAAGTACTGCACAAAATAGAAATCGTGGCTGTACTATATATGTCCTTTTTATACTCATCCTTAGTTGCGAAACGGAAAAAAGCTGTTTCAATTCCATAGGTGAAGATAACATTCAAAAAAGGAATGGCTGCATATAAAATGCTCATGTCACCATATCCTGAAACGGAAAGCTTATTTGTAAAGTAAGGTGTTAAAAGATAAAATAAAAACCTGGCTGCAATGGAACTTAATCCATACCATACGGTTTGTCCTGCTAATTTTTTTATGCTGCTCAAAAAAACGGGGGTTTAAAAAAAGTCAAATTTAGATGTATAATCGTTAACTAAAAATGCAAACAAATATTATGGTTGCGAAAATCTTTTATTTTTTTCAAACGTAGTATCATTTAATGTGTGTAAGAAATATACGATGTCAGTTTTTTCCTGGTCGGTAAAATGAATGCTATTACGAAGAGAAGAATCAAGCGTGGCGCTTTGTTGTATCCCTTTGCTGTAATGGTCAATAACATTATACAATGAATATAATCTTCCATCGTGCATATAAGGGAAGGTTACTGAAACGTTACGCAAGCTCGGTACTTTAAACTTCAAAGAATCTGCAGGATCGCCGGTAATTTTCATTCGCCCATAATCTTTTAAAAAATCGTTTACGGGCAAACCGTTATTACGAAATGAATAATCAGTAAATAAAGGTTCTTTATGGCAACTATTACATTTCGCTTTAAACAACTCGTATCCATGAGCCTCAGCTGAATTAAATGTAGCCTCACCCCTTTTGACTTTATCATATTTTGAATTACAGGAAATAAGTGATCCTGTAAATTGAGCCAACGCTTTCAACATGCGTTGGCTGTTGATAAGTCTGCTTCCAAAAGCTGCCTTAAACATACGTTGATAGGCCGTATCTTTTCTTAATTTCTTTAGAACAGAATCTATGTTTTCTGCCATTTCGTTGGGCGCCGTCAAAGGCGATAAAGCCTGCAGTTCTATATGATTAACACCTCCATCCCAATGATATAATGTGGACCACGCAAGGTTAAACAACGGCGGCGCATTGCGTGTAGTAAACTGATCATGGAAGCCATGGCTGAAATCATGATCGTAAGTTGCAAAAGCCGCAAATTGTTGGTGACAAGAGGCACATGGAAAGTTGCCGTCTTTACTAAGCCTTCCATCATAAAATAATTTTCTTCCTAATTGAAAACCTTCTTCTGTAAGCGGATTATTTGCGAAGATATTTGTAGGAGGTTTAGGCCAACCTGCCGGAATTTTTAATTCTAACGGGGTTGTGTGAAATGTTGATTCATCACCATTGATTGTTCTTCCTGCCTCAAGCAGCCAGGCAAAAGAAATTACCAAAACAACAATTAATATAGAGATTATCTTTTTCAGCATGGAGAGTTCTTTGAAGAAATTTATTGGGCGATAATTTTTTCAATCTGAAACATACTTGCATAATTATCGCTCATAAGTTTTGCGTTTTCGCCGGGCGATGTAATATTGGCGTGTTCCGCAATTTTAATGTTATGGACTGAACGCCACCAGGTGTTAATGTCTGCATCAATAATAATTGTATAGTTTTTCCCTTCATCAAAATGAAAAGACTTATTCGGAAAACTCAGGTGCTCTTCTTTAAGAACATTATAAGGTCCTGAAAAACCACCGATATGGTATTCAAACTTGTTATTAACCAGTTTCGATGCAGGGGAATAGCCCTCCATTTTTGCCATAACATAACCGCTGTTCCACGTCCAAAACATATCTTTCGCCGGATCAAGATCATCCGATTGGGCACCAGAAACGTTGTGAAGGCTATCTACACCTAACAAGAATTGTAAGTGGGTATAATTTCCTCCAGGTACGGTTAAATTAATAACCTGTGATTGCCTTTTGCTTTCATCAATTAAATGATAGCAGTTTTTTATTTTAAAAGGAATGCTGGCTGTTTGCAATTCAATGTTAGTGACGTAATATCGAAGTTTTGAAATATTGAATTTTTCTCCGAAAGGATTGGTATACGTCGAATCATTCAAAACGATTTTATTTCCATTAACCTTGTTGATAAAAATAATTTTTACTGAAGCACCCATGTTTTGTTTAACAAAATTATTTTGCTGAAACGAACTTAAAATAGCAAACAAAACGAGTATTAACAACCGATAATATTGCAGGCTCTTACTCGTCATAATTCTTTATTTTCTTTCGCCCTTCTTTGATGATGCCCTTTTCCTTTTTAACTTTTATCCTGTTTGCCTTGGAGGCTTTTGAAGGCCTGGTGGGTTTTCGTTTCTTTGGTACTATTAAAGCCTTGTTTATTAAAGAATTAATTTTTTTTATTACTTCATCTTTATTGCCCAACTGCGTTCTGTCAGTACGGCTTTTTACCAATAAATAGCCGCTGGCAGTTATCCTGCTGGCCAATTTTTCAACAATAATATTTTTCTGAGCTTCGTTTAATATTCCAGACGAAGGAACATGAAACCAGCCCTCAACCATAGTTTCCACCTTATTTACGTTTTGGCCGCCTTTGCCGCCACTGCGTGCAGTTCTAAACTCTATTTCCTTTAGAAGATCTACCATAGTTAAAATTACAAAATTTAAAAGTTGCGCACAGTGCCAGAACGTTACAAAGAATTAATACGTAATTTGTTAAACGTTAATTTTTATAAGAACGAAAAAATTGACATTTTTGCACTCAACCGTCCGTAAATGAAGTTAAAAGGTATATACAATTCCCTTTGTGAAAGAAAAAATGCAGGCAAAAAATCATTTGCAGTATTAATTGATCCCGACAAAGTGAATGATGAGAAAGTACAACAGTTAATTGAATTGGGCGTCGCTGCCTCAGTTGATTATTTTTTAGTAGGTGGAAGCCTCGTCGTCTCAAATTATATAGATAAATGTGTTGGGCTAATTAAGCAGCATTCGTCCATTCCTGTTATACTTTTTCCCGGTAGTGCTAATCAAATATCCAAAAAAGCGGACGCCCTGTTATATCTCTCCTTGATAAGCGGCCGCAATGCCGATCTTTTGATTGGGCAACACGTTATAAGCGCCCCCGTAATTAAACAAAGCGGGCTTGAAATAATGAGTACCGGTTATATGGTGATAGATGGTGGAGCTCCTACAACAGTTTCCTACATTTCTAACGCCGCTCCATTGCCTGCTGATAAAAATGAAATAGCGATGTGCACCGCTATGGCCGGCGAAATGCTCGGGATGAAATTAATTTATATGGATGCCGGAAGCGGTGCTGAACGAGCTATCACGGAGAGCATGATAGAAAAAGTGTCCGGTTGTATTTCTGTTCCCTTAATAGTGGGGGGTGGCATTACCCATCCTGAAAAAGCTTACCTGAACTGCAAAGCCGGCGCCGATGTAATTGTAGTTGGTAATGCTATTGAAAAAGATGAAAGCCTGATATTGGAAATGTCGGCCGCGGTGCATTCCGTGCCGGTGAAAGTGTAAACAAGTTGCAAATTGTTTCTCCTTATTTGTGTGCCTTAAAATCCTGGTTATTCACAGGCGGCGCTGTTGGAATCGTAATTATATTAAATTCAAAATTATTGTCACTGTGGCAACTGTTACACGAAGCGGTAAGAAGTTGAAATCCTGATTTGAACTGTGTTAAATTTTTATGCCCTATAGCCACGTTGATACTATCTATGGAAGGATACATCATAGGAATCATTTTTACTTCGGGTCTCTCAGCCTCAACCGTTCTTGCTTGCTCAAACCTTTCTTTTAGTTCGTCAATTTCATACTGGGCTAATTTCCAATTTTCGTTTATTCCAGCATACCAAAGTTTGGCATGGTGAGTTTGAATGCCTCCCATAATCTCACCTAAGCCTGGAGCATATTGCTCCATCATTTTATGTAAGCTATCAGAAGTTATTGCGGAACGTGTGTTTACGGTGGGTTCATTACTGTTACAAGAAACAAGAAGAATAGTACCTAATAAGAAGTATATTTTCATTTGGACTGATTTTCAGATCTTAAACAGTTGGAATACTTCAAGAACTTTTGGAAAGTTCGAAAATTTCCAAAAGGTTACAAACTCATCATCTCTTTAAATTTCACGGCCTGCCGACGGCTTACTTCAATCTTTTCTCCGCCAACTAAATCCAGCAAAAGGCCGCCATTAAAATAAGGCTCTATCTTATCGATCATCCTTAAGTTGATAATATGTTTTCTATTGGCCCTAAAAAAAACTTTGTCATCAAGCCTTTCTTCCAGCGCATTGAGAGATTTGAGAATAAGTGGTTTATTGTTTCCAAAGAAAACTTTGGCATAATTTCCCACACTTTCGAAAAGGCGAACATCAGAGAGCCTCACAAACCAGCACCTTTCACCGTCCTTCACAAATACCTGGTCGTTTTCGTGAAGCATGCCGCGGTTATTATAGGAAAGCATTTCTTCTTCGTCTTTCTGTTTCACTTTAAGTATAGCATCTGCGAGCCTTTTTGGCTCTACCGGCTTCATCAAATAATCGAGTGCATTCACTTCAAATGCTTTCAGGGCATATTCATCATAAGCAGTCACAAAAATTACGTGTGGCGCTCTCTCAATCTGCGTAAGCATATCAAAGCCTGATTTTCCGGGCATTTGTATATCCAGAAAAACAAGATCCGGGTTGAGGCTTTCAATTTTTTCAATTCCTTCATTTGCATTAGCTGCTTCGCCTATTACTTCTACATCAGGAAATTCCTGCAATAGCTTTTTTAGTTCGTTCCTGGCAAGACGCTCATCATCAATAATGATTGCTTTTTGCATAGTTTTAAAAATTTATGACCTTGAAAGAAATTTTCTCATCGGCAAAGTACATTGATTTTGCCTTTTGAAGAAGTATTAGTTTTAAAAAATTAATAAGATATTGGCATGACAATTTTTGCCTGGACCTCACTACCATTAATCTTTTTAATTTGAAATTCGGCTTTTCCCTGGAATAAAAATTTCAGCCTGTCGCGGGTACTTGTTAAACCAAAGCCTTCCGGGAGAAATTCTTCGTCAATCGTTCCGCTGTTTTGAACTATTAATTCAAAATGATGATCCGTATATCTTGAAATTATCTTAACTACCCCACCTTTGATTTTTTTGCTGATGCCGTGTTTAATGGCATTTTCAACGAGTGTTTGCAGCATCATTGGCGGTACTGGCTGTTCAAGGGTATCTTCATCAATATCCATTTCAATTTTCAACCTTTCTTCAAAACGCATGTACTCGAGCGCAAGATAGTCTTTCACGATATCCAATTCTTTTTGTAATGGCACCGTTTCCATTTTTTCAACCTGCATGCTGCTGCGAAGAATGTTGGAAAGTTCGGTAATGGCCGTTCTTGCCCGCTGTGGATTTTCATCCACCATTGCCCTGATGCTGTTTAAGGAATTAAAAATAAAATGGGGATTGATGTGTGACTTGATTGTATTAAGTTCAAGCTCCTTTACTGTTTTTTCGAGACTTAATTTGTCAATTTCATCTTTCCGGTTTCGTTCAAGGTAATGCCACACCATGTAGAGGAGCAACCATAATGACATTAAGATAAAAGTTAAAACAATATCCCACCAAAATCTGCCGTGTTGTTGTTCCTCGTACTGCCAGGTGCCGTCAGTGTCGCGGTACCATCCGGTATTTTTCTTAATACTTTGTGCGGCATTGGTTATAGAACTGTTATTATTATTTCTAAAATAATCCGTTCCTGCAAGATTCAACTCATTTTCTTTTGCGATAGCACGTTTGAGTCCGTCTTTTTTTTCGTATTCAATTAAAGAAAATCCTGAAAGTTTTCCGGCTACTCTTTCTCCATAATAATTTAAAAGGCCTGAAATGGTCACCGCAACTATAAACAGTCCAATCACCTTTTGCGTGGAAAATTCGATCCAGTTTATTTTTTTTAGAACATAACGGAGCGCATGTGTCACAATAATAGCACTTAGAAATTCTATCACCAGAACGCCATAAAAAATATGCTTTTTTTCTGCAGGTTTTAAATACATGTCGCTTGCAAACAGGTACACAAAAAAGAGGTTGATTGATATCCATCCACCCCAACCCAAAACCTGGCAAATCCAATAACGTACTGTTGTTTTACGCATGAGCAAATTTAATTTCTAATTTAATGGAAGGAATTGTCCTTTTTATTAATGGTGAAATGGATTGGTGAAAGGTGTGTTTTTGCGCATTTTGAATGGCGGGTTGCCTCTCACTATCCGCAACAGGCGACAGTTCAACAACAGTATTTAATTTTTCAAGCAACGGTAATCGCGATAAAAGTTTAGTTTTACAAACTTGATAAAGGTAACACATGGCCAATCAAAATTTAAACACAGATAAAGAAATATTGTCACCGGCTGATAAAGAATTTGAAAACAATATTCGTCCTGCGGTTATCGAAGAATTTAGCGGCCAAACCCAAATCATCGAAAACCTGAGAATTTTTATAAAAGCAGCCAAATTACGCAGTGAGGCGCTGGACCACATTCTATTTCATGGGCCTCCGGGCTTGGGCAAAACAACTCTTAGCCGCATTGTAGCTAATGAGTTAGAAGTTAATATAAAAGAAACCAGCGGGCCGGTTATTGAAAAGCCGGGCGACCTCGCCGGTCTATTAACCAATCTGGAACCTAATGATGTTTTGTTCATTGATGAAATCCATCGTTTAAGTAATGTTGTAGAAGAATATTTGTACGCTGCCATGGAAGATTATCGTATAGATATTATGATTGATACCGGCCCAAATGCCCGCAGTGTTCAAATAAATTTAAATCCATTCACCTTAATAGGGGCTACTACGCGAAGCGGCCTTTTGACTGCGCCACTTCTTTCGCGTTTCGGAATAAAATCAAGACTGGAATATTATAATGCCGAAACTTTACAAAAAATAATTCTGCGTTCCTGTTCAATTCTCAACACAAAAATCACATCGGACGCCGCCAGAGAAATTGCCGGGCGAAGCCGGGGTACGCCGAGAATTGCCAATGGGCTTTTGAGAAGAGTACGTGATTTCGCCCAGGTTTTATCAAACGGAGTGATTGATATGGCAATAACAACTCATGCCCTCAAAGCGCTTAATGTTGATGAGTACGGGCTAGATGAAATGGATAACAGAATACTTAGTTGCATTATTGAAAAGTTCAAAGGAGGGCCGGTAGGTATTACAACGATTGCAACGGCTGTTGGCGAAGAAACCGGGACATTAGAAGAGGTGTATGAGCCCTTCTTAATACAGGAAGGTTTTTTAATGCGTACTCCGCGAGGACGGGAAGCAACACCGAAGGCATATAAGCATCTTGGCAAACAGCCACATACTCATTCTAAAGGACCAAGTTTGTTCGATTCGTCACTTTAAAATCCTATGTCAGCCCTGCAAAAGGAATATTACCGGCTTTTTGTGCAAGTCTATGTTTTCTTTTTTCCATTCAGCTACAGTTTTTGTCTTTATCCATTCATTTGGCGAAGTGAGTTCTGCTGCAATGCATAACCGGGTGGATAGTTTGCAATGTTGCAAAACAGTTTCCAGTAATTTATTATTCCGATAGGGTGTTTCTATAAAGATTTTAGTGCTGTTATTTTTAAGAGAATCCTCTTCTAATTGTTTTATTTTTTTATTTCTGTCCAAATTATCAATCGGTAAATATCCTTCAAAACAAAAATGCTGACCATTTAATCCGCTCGCCATCAAAGCAAGTAGTATTGAATTTGGTCCAACTAATGGCTTTACTACAACATTCATTTTTTGTGCTTCACTAATTAAAATCTGGCCGGGGTCTGCAACTCCCGGGCAACCAGCTTCACTTATAATTGCAATGTTCTTTTCTTCCTTTATTTTTTGCCTGAAATAATTTACCTGCTCCTGTTCCGCCTTATGAATAGTATACCATTCGAAATCGTCAATTACAATTTCTTTTGACATACTTTTTAAAAAGCGCCTCGCAGTTCTTTCATTTTCTGCAAAAATTACCTTGCAGTTTCTTACAGCTTGCAAAACATAGGGTGGAATGGTTTCAACAGTTTCATCTGCTAAAAAGGAGGGAATTAAATAAATCATTGGAAAAATATATTAAGACGAAAATTAGCTTTTACTTTCCTGCAAACTCAGCGTCGCGGCAACAACTGCGTAACCCGGCGCCATAACCCATCCTACAAATAATACTGCATGCATCATAAAAAATACCATACCATTACCAATAGCCAGGCCTTTGTGATCAGAAATAAAATCAATACTTGCTGAGGAAGAAACGCCTTTTCTTTCGCTCGTATAATCCAACATGGAGAAACCAAAGTAATAACATTCAACAAAAATGGCCAAAACCGGCGAAGCCCAGCCGATAACAGGTACAAGTGATAAAAATATAATTGTGACGAAATATACCGTTTGCCATAGTGTATTTCGCAGGGCAATTTGAATCCCCCTTCCAATATCACCCAGATATTTATTGACATCAAATGGATGTTTGGTATCGTTGATAATGGCTTCTGTTTTCTTGCTCAACCAGGCAAATACCGGCGATCCAATTATAAGAAACAAATATTTAAACCATGAAAAATAAAATAACATCAGTATAAGCTGCAAAATAAGTTGTCCAAAAATAAAAATGAACCGAAGCCAGCTATCATGTTCTTTTTGCAGCCAAATTTTTAGCCCCGTTTTTGAAAAAAAATAATCAATTACGTGCGCAGATGACTGCCAGAAAATATAAATTCCAACAGCAAATAGAATTGCATAAATAGTCCCGGGAATTACTATCCACTTCCACAATTTGTGTTTTACAATAAAATTGTGGGCCTTGAAATAAGACCTTATTGCTATAATTATTTCTTCAAGCAATGACGTTACATTATGATGTTGCCAAACTTAGATAATATAATCTGGTTTCATCGGAAAGTTTTATTTTGATGTTTTTTTTTAGTTAAGTTTCAAACATGAAAAAAATACCCTTATCATTCTACAGGCGCAAAGATGTTGTATTAATCGCAAAAGAATTGGTGGGCAAAATTCTTGTAACCAATTTCGGCGGGATCGTTACCTCGGGAAGAATTGTTGAAACGGAAGCATACGTTGCCCATACAGATAAGGCATCTCATTCGTTTGGCGGTAAAAGAACGGCCCGCAATGAACATATGTATGCTGACGCAGGTACTGCATATGTGTATATATGTTATGGCATGCATCAAATGATGAATATAGTAACCAACGATAAAAATATTCCTGATGCCGTCCTAGTAAGAGCCGTTGAGCCGATGGAAGGAATCGATATCATGTTGCAGAGAACGGGCAAAAAGGTAGTTGATAAGACACTTACCCGCGGTCCGGGCAATGTTGGGAAGGCGCTGGGCATTTTTAAACAACATTCAGGAAATCATTTAATTGGGAATGAAATTTATTTGATAGATGATCATTTCAAAATTGATCCGGAACAAATTGGCACAAGTGCCAGAATTGGTGTTGAAAGTGCCGGGGCTGATGCGTTACGCCCTTACAGGTTTTATTTAAAAGGAAATGAATATGTAAGTGGCAACAACCAATAACTGCTAATCAACCCGTTTAAAATCAATCATTCAACAGGCAAGGGATATTCGAAAATTGAATAAATTTTTTAATGCAAATTATCTGCAACAAAGCTTAATTTTGCAACTCAATTTTAAAATAAAAAACAAATAATTATGAGCACAGTTAAAGTTGCTATTAATGGTTTTGGCAGGATAGGCCGGTTGGTTTTTCGACAAATCTATAATATGAAAGGGATAGACGTTGTGGCTATTAATGACTTAACTAGTCCCAAAGTATTGGCGCATCTATTGAAATATGATAGCGCACAGGGAAGGTTTGAAGGTGAAGTAAAAAGTACAGATAATGCAATCGTCGTTAATGGCGAAGAAATAAAAATATATGCACAAAAAGATCCTTCACAGATTCCATGGGGAACACACAATGTAGATGTTGTAATAGAAAGCACCGGATTTTTTGCCGATAAAGACAAAGCAGAAGCGCACATTAAAGCTGGCGCAAAAAAAGTCATAATTTCTGCTCCAGCTACCGGCGATTTAAAGACAGTTGTATTTAATGTAAACCACAACATTCTTGATGGCACTGAAACGATTATTTCGTGTGCTTCATGCACTACCAATTGCCTGGCTCCTATGGCAAAAGTTATGAACGATTCCTTTGGCATTAGAGTTGGTTTTATGACTACCATACACGCCTATACGAATGACCAGAATACCCTGGATGCCCCGCATGCGAAAGGTGATTTAAGGAGAGCGAGAGCAGCGGCTGCCAACATTGTTCCTAACAGTACCGGTGCTGCTAAAGCCATCGGCGTTGTATTACCAGAGTTAAAAGGAAAACTTGACGGAGGTGCGCAGAGAGTTCCCGTTATTGCTGGTTCTCTTACAGAACTCACTTCAATCTTAAATAAAAAGACCACCGTTGCAGAAGTAAATGCAGCAATGAAAGCAGCGTCCAATGAAAGCTTTGGCTATACTGAAGATGAAATAGTAAGCAGTGACGTAATAGGAATTCACTATGGTTCTTTGTTCGACGCCACTCAAACAAAAGTGATTACGGTAGGTGATGATCAACTCGTAAAAACAGTAAGTTGGTACGATAATGAAATGAGTTATGTTTCACAACTGGTGCGTACTGTAAATTATTTCGCAGGCCTGATAAAAAAATAATTGGTATATCGTACTTGTTATTTTATTCATAGAAATATGCTCAAAGCCCCTTTGCTAACGGAGGGGCTTTAACTTTTTAACACCTGTCTTAAATCAGATTCATCGCCTATAAAAAATTGGCAATACCAATAAAGATCTGAACTGAATTTCGGGAAATTATTTTTTTCTCAACCCTGAAAGATAATTTTCCAAAGCTGAAACCATACTCGGCGCTTTTGGCTGGGGAGCAATAATATCAGGAGTAAGTCCTGCTGCCAAAACTGCTTTACGGGTGTTGTCGCCAAATGCGCCAACAATAGTACCGTTTTGAACAAAAGTCGGGCAATTTTCAACAAAGCTTCTTACACCGAGAGGCGTAAAAAAACAAATAATATCATAATGTTGTTTTTCGATAACTGCTCTAACATCATTTGAAATAATCTGGTATAATACCGGTATTGCATACTCGCAGTTATTTGAAATAAGCCAGTTAGTTATTTCACTATCGAACGATTGCGAACAAGGATATAAAAACTTCTCAAGTTCCTTATGTTTATTGATTACATCAAAGAGACTTTTATTAGTGCCATCTGCGCCATAAAAAACCTTTCTCTTCCTGTATAAAATAAATTTTTGAAGATAAAGAGCCACAGATTCGGTAATACAAAAATATTTTGTGTTTTGAGAAATAGTGATTTTCAATTCTTCACATGTCCTAAAAAAATGGTCAATAGCATTGCGGCTTGTAAATATTACCGCAGAATATGCAGCAATTTCGATCTTCTGTTTACGGAATTCTTTTGACGAAATAGGCTCAACTCTTATGAATGGCTCGAACCTGAGATTCAGGTTATATTTTTTTGCCATTTCAAAGTAAGGAGATTTGTCCCCTTCCGGCCTTGCCTGTGTTATAAGAATATTTTCGATTTGTTTCAAAGTTCTTGGCTCTTGTAAATCAGTTTTCATATCCATAGTAATCGAACAGGTATGAGACAAAGTTACATTTTTTTTGTTAGAATACTAACAACCAAAAAAGCAAATAACGTGCGTAAAAGCCCTGAAAAGCCCTGAAAATCTACATTCATATAAGATAATCTACTACCAACTTATAAACTATAAGCAGCGGCAAAATTTCTACCGCAGTTACATAAATCATAAAGTGGAAAGGCTTAAGCGGAAAGCGGTATTCCAAAATACCATAAATTTTCGCATACCTCGACAAGAAAAATAACCCCGTAAGCAACAGCGAGAAGACCACGATAAAATTTGTCCATTGTGGCAAGGAGAAGGCGAGTAAAATTACAAATGGAAGCAGCACGATCCCGGTAATCTTATTTACGAGAAATATTACAAAAATATAGTTGTCGGTGGCCTGCTGCATCCCGCTCATCCATCCCATAAACTTAAGAATACAATATTTTACAAAATACAAGGCTGCTATTCCCAGTACGCAAAAAGGCAGTAACAGCTGGTTATTGATGAGCCTCGGCGGCTGGTAATGTTTAAAAAGCAACCATATATAAAAACCTACGCTTATGGTAAAAAAAATATTAAGAATAAAAGAAGGAAGTTTGGCTTGCACCAACTGATCCGTAAGCTGTGTTTGCCTTATAGATGTATTAAAAAATACTTTGAAAAGATTATTAAAATAGGTATTATAAAAAGTTTTAAATACTCCAAGAATTAAAACCACGACACAAAGCGAATAAAAAATAAATTCCTCCCCGGTTGATTGTTTTTTTTCAGCAATAAAATAGGTGGCCGGTTCTTTTACATTAATAAATTCCCCTGCCAAAAGCAATGAATCCACAACCGAACGATACGATTTTACTACCGGCTGAATCACCACGTTAAGCGAATCAACATGTAACCCCGATGTATCCGTAAGTGCAATAAGTGCCGTATCAGGCCTGACCTTGTGATGCACTACTTTAGTCGGCTTCTTATTAAATCCTGAAGTATCAGGTATGGCCTTAACTAAGGTATCGGGTTTATAAAGCTTTAAGCTATCTTGAACTTGCTGGGCATAAAGGCACGTTCCAAAAAAAGTAAGCGATAAAGTAATAAGGAAATGACGCGTCATTTTTATTTTTAATAGCTCAAAAATAGTTGATATAGCCAAAATGTATTTTGGAAGCATTGCGAATATCAAATTTTATATCGTTCCTTTTTCCTATCGCATAACTCAGATTCAATAAACCGAATTTCGTTTCGAAGGCAAGACCGATTCCTGCACTGATAAAATTATTAGAATAGTCTATCGAATTAAATTTTGTCTGCGTGAAACCTATGTCTGTGAATCCAAAGAAATTTGAATTAACACCAACAAGGTACCTGTATTCCGCTGTAAAAACTGCATACTGATTTGCATAAATACTTTCTTCATCAAAACCCCTTAGCAATTTGTACCCGCCAATTTGGAACAACTCGTTTTGAAATATTTGAGGGCTTTGATACCAGCCAATATTGGCCGCCGTTTTTAACGTACTTCGTTTACCCATAGGCGTATAATGTGCAGCAGCCACTATCAAACGCAAACGATATGATTTTAGTTTTACAGAATCGTACAACGAATTAAAATTAAAAGAAGGCTCTGAAGGATCTTTTAGATTGATAATATTATTGTTCTTAGTTATTTTTTTAATACCTGCTGTTGCCGTTATAGAAACTTCGTTGCCGTTTCTTGGGTTAGGCCGGTAATTGGTATTTATAAATTCATAATTAATCCCAAAATTTCCAGATCCTACATCAATATTTGGTGGTAGCCTTTTTGCAATCATAATATTATTGGTATCCACTCCGCCAGAAAGCAAGTAGCTGCGTTCATTCTGATAAAAAATTTTACCCGATTGATTTACAGATAAACTATACTGAATTCCGATAATGCCATTTAGTTGCAAATATGAAGAGTCTCTCTTCAACAAATCAAAACTGAAGTCAATACCAAATAACGAATTAAACATATAGGGCTGGCTAAAGCCTAAATTCAACCGGGGAGATTGAGGCTGCAGTTGCTGCCAGTTCACTAAAATATTTTCACCTTGTCCCAGCGAGTTTTTTAAATTAAGATGAACATCTCCCGTTATTTGTGTTTTACCAGTTGTAGTATTGCCTGGTAAGAATCCTACGAGCACATTTATTTCACTGCTCCGTTTGGGTTGCAGATACAAATTTAGAATAGACCCACTGCCCAACATGGTAACGTCCCATGGTTGCAATTCCTGCAGGTAAGGTAATTGCTTTAACCGGCTGCTCACTTTTTGCAACTTTTGATTATTATAAATGCTGCCATTACTAATATCGATATAATGCTGAAGAAACAGATTTTTAATTTTAGCTTTTCCAATAACCCTGATACTGTCGATATGATATAAGGGGCCCTTTTTTACCTCCAGGTCGCCTTTAATTTTATTGTCGCTTATCTCAACGTTATTCAGCGAAACTTCTGCAAATGGATACCCATTGTTTTCGTAATAACTTAATATCCTCTCTTCCTGCTGTTGCAAACGATTAAGGTCAATCGTCTTATTATTAAATTGCTTTGCGTTCCAACCGGTGGCTTCCAGCAATTTTTCATCAACACTATCTGTATTTATTTGCACCCATTTATATTGTTCGCCTAAATACAAACTAACATTTGCCTGGGTTGAATCATATACAACAGAATCGATAGAAGCACCGGGAAAGCCCCTGGATACAAGCGTTGCAGGTAAAGCATTTAAATAATCAGTGGCAAATCCTTTCCCTTCGAAAGAGGTTTTAAGGTTGAGATGTGATACGCTTTGAATGGTATCTGCACCAGATAATTTATAGTTGACAATATATTTTTTTTGGGCAGAAATAGTTGAACCGGATAAAAATATTGACGCCGCAATCAACAAAACACGACTGAAATATTTTATTCTTGCTACTTTCATGTTAATCATTCAAATCTAAAATGAAATATTGAGAACGATGTCCGAATGATGTAAGACATATAAAACAATTAAAGAAATATTGGCTGGCATTTACCTTCATATTCCATTTTGCAAACAAGCATGTTACTATTGCAATTTTCATTTTTCTACTCTATTGGAGGCGAAAGATGAAATGATCGCTGCTTTAATAAAAGAAATCAATCTTTCACCTGTTTATTTAATAAACGATAAAAACCAAAAGGAAATTATAGAAACTATATATTTTGGTGGAGGAACGCCGAGCCTGCTCAATAATACTGATTTAGAAAATTTATTAAATGCTATAAATGATAATTACCTGGTAAGCGATAAAGCAGAGATTACAATCGAAGCAAACCCTGATGATATTAGTAAAGAAAAATTAAGCACCTGGAAAGAAGCAGGCATAAACAGGCTAAGTATCGGCATTCAGTCTTTTCAACAAAAAGATCTGGAATGGATGAACAGAGTGCATAATACTTCACAAGCTCTTGGCAGTGTAATACTCGCAAAAAAATCAGGCTTCAATAATTTTTCTGTTGATCTTATTTATGGAACTCCTGGCCTTACCGATGAACAATGGAAGATGAATGTTGAGCAGGTGATAAACCTGGGCGCTCCTCACATAGCCTGCTATGCATTAACCGTGGAGCCAAAAACGGCGCTGCAAAAAATGATTCTTTTAAAAAAGAAAGTTGACATCGATACTGAACAGCAGGCAAGACAATTTTTGCTTCTCATGCAATGGATGAAAGAGGCTGGTTATGAACATTACGAAATTTCCAACTTTGCGAAACCTGGCTACCGGAGCAGGCATAACAGCAGCTATTGGCAAGGGAAGAAATACATTGGTATTGGCCCTTCTGCTCATTCTTATGACGGCAAAAGCAGGAAATGGAATATTGCCAATAATGCATTGTACATTCAATCTATAAAAAATAATATGATCCCTTTTGAAGAAGAAAACCTTACTAACGCTGAAAGGTTAAACGAATATATTATGACTTCTTTGCGCACCATGGAAGGGCTTGATTTGAAAATAATAGAAGATAATTTTTCAGTGAAAGAAAGAAAAAGAATAGAAGATTCCGTTGTTAATTACATTAATAAAAAAATGATAGTTTATATTAATGAAAAACTCTTATTGACTGATGAAGGAAAACTTTTTGCGGATCGAATCGCTTCCGATTTTTTTATGTAAGGTACTCAAACCAATGTTTTTTCGATCGCCTTAAAACCTTCCACCGGGGAAAGATGCTCCCATAAAATTTTATAAATAGTATCCGCTATAGGTATTTCTGCGAGAATACTCTTATTAATTATATGAATACACCTGCTCGCATTATATCCCTCTGCAACCATATTCATTTCGAGCTGCGCCGATTTTACGGAATATCCTTTGCCAATCATATTCCCAAAAGTTCTGTTGCGGCTGTATAGTGAATAGCAGGTTACCAAAAGATCTCCCAAATAAACCGAAGCCGCATAATTGGTTGTATGTTTTTCATTTCGAGTGTGCAGTGCGGAATGTTCAATGCTCCCCACTTCTATGTTTTGTATTCCTGCCTTTCTTAAGAATCCTGCCATTTCATCAGCACTGTTGGCAATTAACACACTCAAAAAATTATCTCCATATTCAAGGCCATGAGCTATACCGGCGCCAAGTGCATAAATATTTTTAAGGATAGCAGCGAACTGAACACCATAAATATCGGTGTTATCAATAGTATTGAGATAATCGGTTTTAAAATGAGCAGCTATTAATTGAGTGGTTTCAACATCCACTCCGGAGAAAGTGAGATACGATAATTTTTCAGCAGCAACTTCTTCTGCATGGCAAGGGCCAAGTATCGTAAAATAATTGGCCAGTTCTACATCATATTCATTTTTGAGATAGTCATTCAACAATAAATTTTGTTCGGGCAGTATGCCTTTTATTGCAGAAATGATCTTTTTATTCTGAAAAATATTCTTTTGCAAACCGCCCAATACATCTAGTGCATAAGCCGAAGGAACCACAATCAATACATAATCAGATCCACTTATTACCTCTTCAACATTAGTCGTTAGATGCAATAGATTTGTATCGAAATATGCAGAGCTTAAGTACTGTGGATTGTGATGACGTTTCTTAAAATGGTCGATAACTGCCTGGTTTCTTATCCACCAATTAATTGAATGGTTATTATCAGTTAAAATTTTAGCCAAAGCAGTACCCCAACTTCCACTGCCAATAATTCCAAATTTCATAATAGTCCTAATTTTTCAACTGCAATTTGTGCGGCCACCTGGCTGGCGTCTTTTTTATTATATGCTTTTGCTTCGGCAATTACAACGCCATCAACTTTAGCAGCAATAGTAAATAACCTCCTTCCATTTTCAATTTTTTCGTCCAATGTTTCAAACTCAAGATTCTTCCCGTTTTTATTGGCCCAACCGTATAATTTATTTTTTTGATTGATATCTAGATTCTCAAGATCCTGCATAAACAGGTGAGGGCTTATGATATGTTCGTTTACCCATTTGCGTGTTTTCAGATAACCTTTATCAAGGTAAACGGCGCCCACAACAGCTTCCAGCGTATTTCCAAATATCTGCGAAATTTTTAAAGAGTTATCAAACCGGTTATAAAAAGTAATTTTCTTCAGCCCGATTTTTAGAGCAATTTCATTTAACTGGTTACGGTTAACCATTTTGCTTCTCATCTCGGTTAAAAAACCTTCGTCTTTATAAGGATACCGCATGAAAAGATAGTGAGCCACCAACGAACTTAGAACCGCATCTCCTAAAAATTCAAGTCGCTCATTATTTTCATCTGCGCCCTCTCTTATAGAACGATGGCTAAGTGCGGTTTTATATAAATTTAATTTGCCGGGTGACAGGCCAAGTACATTGCGGAGTTGGTTTCTCAAATCTCTGTCTGCCTTTGAAGAAAAAAAATTTCGGATAAAATGCACAATCGGAATTTAAATCATCCCAAGTTAGGAAAAATTAATTTTATGGTCCTATATGATTATGGGTTAAAGAGGTAAATCATTCGGAAAATTACAAGTAGGTTACTTAATCAATTTGAAAAAAATGAAAATCAGCTATTAAAAAAAGCCACCTTTGGGAGGCGGCTTTTTCGGCCGATTTTATCTTATCAATTTTGCAAAAACCAATGCTGTTATTTAGCCAATACAGTTGTCTCAACACCAAAACTTCCTGCCGCGACTGTAGCTTCATAAATTATTGTCATGGTGTTATTGGTTGTTGAGAAGGTTCCCGTTCCATGAGGATTGATAGTAGCCTGCCCATAAGTGGGGTGAACAAACCAGGGAGCTTTAGGAACAACTGTTGTCCCGGTGTCAATATTGGTCCAATTTAAAGTTACTTTCACTGGAGGTTGGTCGATACCCCATAAACCAGTAATCGCTACATAGCTGGTAGAACCATTTATCGATAGCGGGGTGATGGTAACCTGATAAGGTCCTCCGTCAGGTGCCCCTCCATAATAATCCTGGTCCGTATAAACTCCCGAAAAAGCATTCAGGTCCGCTTCCCAGTACTTTTTCATTATTAAAATATACTTAGTATTAAGAGAGGTGGCTAAAGGAACATCGTTGCTGGACATAGTGATATTTAAAGTATCCACCTTTGTAACTGTAGGGTATCCGGCAAAGATCCCGTTTATTTCGAGTGAATCTACTACCTCGCCTGCCTTTATTGTCAAACTAGCCGGTGCATTGTACTGTTGTCCGGCTATGGCAGTTGATGAGGAATAGGTGAATTGAATAGTTACGTCTTTATTAAAAGCTTTGGTAATACCAACGGGAATTTTAAATACCGACTTTGGGTCATTTTTAATTGCATATTGTCCGGTTGCAGTTTGGCCTACAAATTCCAACAAGACCGGTGTGGTAATAGTGTTGTCTTTCTTGCAGGAAAAGAATCCCATAGCAAAAAGAGTAAACACTAATAAATAATTTTTTGATTTTATATTCATCGTTTTTCTTTTTAAGAATTTAAAGAGGATTTTGATCTGCGGAAGTCAGGCTCTTATTCGCATCCATTTCCGCCTGCGGCAGTTGCCATCTCCACTTATTGCTGTCCGGGGGAATATTGAGTAAACTCCACTCGTTTCCATCTCTTACTAAAGGCATTTGATATCTTTTCAGATCAAAATATTGTACACCCATTTCTGCATATAATTCTTTACGCCTTTCCAAAAGAATTTCATTAATCAAAGTTGCCTTATCAGGGGCTGTTGATCTTACGGCATTGGGATCTCTTTTTAATTGCAACACATATAACGCATCTTTGGCGGCATCCAATTGTCCCATTTGTGCATCACCTTCGGCTTCTATAAGATAGGTTTCGGCCGAACGCATCAATACCAAATCGCCGGAGAAAGATGCGTTATCACGGAATTTTGCGGTCATCCATACTTGCCACGAAGCGTTTTGGCTAGGTGCCGGAACAAACAGATTTCTAACATCGGTAGCACTAAACTGGTTAACGAAAGTAGTATTCACATAAATATCCTGGTACCGGTTATTGCTCGGGGACGGATCAATATAACCAAAGAACGAAGCATATAACAACGATTGCGAAGCATTAAATTGTATACCCCAAAGCCACTCTTCATTAGTGACAGAATTAAAACCGCTTGCATACTCTCCGCCGCTCATCAATGGGTATCCAACCCTTGCTGCCTTCGCATTGCTTATTGCCTTTGCCCAAAGCGTATTATCGGACATGGCGAGTTCCTGGTAAACTTCTGCAAGAATAAGTTCTGCCACATTCTTATTGATCCTGTATTTGTCAATCCTGTCGGTTGTTAAATTGGCAACAGCAAATTCAAGATCGCTGGTTATCAAATCATAAACATCTTTTAATGATGCCCTTGGGTTTCCATTGCTTGAAGACGAAGCAGGAGCGGTGTAAAGAGGTATTCCTGGAGCATTGGGATCTTTTGCATAAGTGAATTGATAAATCCTCGCCAGCCAAAAATAAGAATAGGCTCTTAATGCTTTGGCTTCTCCTATCAGCGCATTTTTTACGGCGTCTCCTTCTGGAATATTAGGCGTGTTTAAAATAATTGCATTCGCGTTATTTATGGCTTTATAGAAAAGGTTCCAGATTTGCTCATCCCTGGTTGCAGTCGCTATTCTGCCGTAGGTATTTTCGGTCCAACTGTTTTCGTAAGTCCACCAGTTACTGGGGTCAGAAATTAGATCGTTACCTCGCATGTCAAAATTGAACTGGATAGTTTTCAACCCAAACATATTTTGCCTTGCGTCGTCTGGCACGTATTGTTGAAATAAATAGTAGATGCCTGTTAATGCATTATCAACACCTGTTTTTGACGTAAATATTACTCCATCGGATAGGCTGCCATCTGCAGGCTTTATATCGTCAAGATATTTTTTGGAGCAACCAGACAGGGCTAACGTGGCCGCACTTATAATTATTATTAAATTTTTTACTTTTTTCATTATTAAAAAATTAAAAGTTTAGAATTAAAATCCAACATTTATTCCAACAGATATAGTTTTATACACGCTGGATGTATTATCTGTTATGCCACCTAAGCCTTCTTCAGGATCAAGGCCTTTGCGTCCAAAAAATGTAAATGGATTTTGCATATCAACATAAAACCTTGCACTCACAAAATTGATTTTGCTTAATAGCGCTTTTGGGAAATTATATCCCAAAGTGATATTCCTGATGCGGGCATAAGAATCATCATACAGAAAGCGGGTAGAGGTAGAAGTGCCCTGGTCATCTGACGTAGTTAATAATCTTGGGGTTCTGCCATCGCCTGGGTTCGATGGGCTTTGCCAACGATTAAGTATATCAGTAGTCCATTGACTTCCGGGTTGTAATCCAGTACTGCTGTACATTAATCCCGCGTAGTCGGCATCATATATTTTTCCACCAATGTTGCAATAAATCAATACCGTCAGGTCTATATTTTTATAAGACATTCTACTGGTGACGCCACCACTCCAGTCAGGGAGAGAAGTACCTTCATAATAACGTGTTGCGGCACTCCAGGTTTTAGTTACTACTTTGCCAATCACCTTACCGTTGGCATCTTTTTCATCCTTGTACCACATCGGTGCACCGTCAGAAGCATCAACGCCTGCATACTCTCTTATATAAAAGTTATTGAGAGGCTGCCCTACTTTTAAATTACTCAGCCCAGGCCCGTCGTATGTACGTGGCTCATCTGGCAAGCTTATGATTTTGTTTTTTACGTGTGTTGCGTTGAAAGAAGTAACCCATGTAAAATTCCTTGAGTCGATAATTTTTGTTGTAAGATCTATTTCAACGCCTTTGTTAGAAACTTTGGCAATATTGTCATTGATACCGTTTAAACCAACCGAGGGAGGAAGTGGCCTAAAAAACAAAAGATTGGCAGAATTTTTTTCAAAATAAGTGAAAGAGCCGGTGATTCTGTTTTTAAACAATCCAAAATCTATACCGAGGTCAAGGTTTTTTTGGGTTTCCCAATGCAGATTGCCATTTCCGAGCTGCGTTATTATTGAACCGCTGTAGTCAGCAATATTGGCTCCCGCTGAATACAGGCCTAAGTACGGAAAATAACCCGGCAACGAGCGGTTACCCGTAGTACCGTAGCTCGCCCTGAGTTTTAAATCGCTAAGAGCATTGATCCTGCTGAGAAAATTTTCTTTGTTCAAATTCCATGCACCTCCTATTGAATAGAAGGTTCCCCATCTTGATGAATCAGCAAACTTACTGGAACCGTCTGCCCGAACTGATAATGAAATATGATACTTCTCACCATAATCATAATTTAAGCGGCTAAAATAACTTACCAGCCTCTCATCACCTGAATTTGAAGTGGCCACACTTGGTGTACTTCCGTAAGCTAACTCGGTTAAGCCGGGGAAGGTAAATCCTCTTGACTGTGCTTCCACATAAGTATCATGATACCTGTAAGCTTCCATACCGCCTAATACATTTATATGATGTTCCCCAAATGTTTTATCATAAGTAAGCGTATTAGTAAAAGTCTGCGAAGTATACTGATTTCTTGCCTTATCACTTAAACCACCGTAAGAAGAACCATCACCCACAAAAGGATTATAGTAATAATCTGCCTGCACATCAAAAATACCCAGTGCATATTGGGTCCTGAATTTTAATCCCTTTATTATTTGAGCTTCCAGGTACGCAGTTGCTGATGTTGAATACCGCCCATTGGTAGTCGGATTAAGGACGGTAGTTCCCGCAGGATTTCCCGGGTTGAAAATAGGTCTTGTTAAAGGGCCATTGTTTCCAAAATCAAATTGCTTTTTTCCATTGGCATCCAAAATGGGTTGCCCCGTTGCCGGGTCTAAAATGTATTCAGGATATATGTTCGAAATATTGCGTATCCATCCAATTACATTAGAATAAGCAGAGCCACCCTGGATGGGATAATTTTGAGTTGAGTACACAAGGCTTGTATTAATACCGGCGTCAAGCCAGTCATTTACTTTTGTATCTACTTTTAATCTACCCGTAAATCTCTTAAAATCTGATTCGATTGGAATCCCTTCATCATCAAGAAAACCTCCCGAGAAATAATATTTAGTCTTATCTGAACCTCCTGAAACATTTATATTATAGTCATTGCGAATGCCAGTCCTTAACAAGGCATCTGCCCAGTTTTGATTCCATAAAAGTTTGGAGCCACTCACCAATTTACCATCTGTGCCTATAGGTTGAGGAACACCAAAAGGATTGTAGACTAAAACACCTACCACACTTTTACTGGCGTAATCTTGCGGAGAGGAAGCGCCAGAATTGGCAACCAGTGTAGGATCCAATGTCGCCTGGTTCTTTAAGGCTTCCCAGGTTAATTCATATTCCTGTGCCGGGCTTACATATGGGTAATCATTGACTGCCCTTTTGGAAAACCCTGTTACTGCTGATAGATTAACCTGCGGTTTTCCACGCCCGGTCTTGGTGGTAATAAAAATAACACCATTAGCAGCTCTTGATCCATAGAGCGCCGTAGCTGATGCATCTTTGGATATGGTATAGCTTTCAATATCACTTGGATTAATATTGTTTAAGTTACCGTCGTATGGAGCATTGTCAACGACGATTAACGGCGATGCACTTGCATTAATTGAACCTATTCCTCTGATTCTTATTTCCGGATTTTCTCCAGGCTGGCCGTTGTCGTTTGAGATTAACACACCGCTTGCAGTTCCTTGTAACATATTCCCAATGCTACTTACCTGCAGGTCCTTCACATCATCTGCCTTTATGGTAGATGCAGTTCCGGTAAAGGCCCTTTTCTTTGTATTACCATAAGCAGTAACTACAACCTCAGCAAGAACGGTGTTGGTACTTTTCATGCTTAGACTGATGACATTATCGCTACCAATAGGAATTTGTTGTGACTCTGCATTTACTGAGGAGAAGATTAGTGTTTTGCCATTTGCGGGTGCACTTATAGTATAGGTGCCATCGGCATTCGTGGTCGTTCCTATTACAGTTCCCTTAATCTGGACACTTGCGTTCGCGATGGGATTTCCTTTTTCGTCGGTTACAGTTCCTGTAATTATTCTCTTTTGAGCGTATCCGCTTATCAATAATAAAAATATCGCTGATAAGGTTAATAAAAGTTTTCTCATGAACATTAATTTTAATTAACAAATATAATTACACAGTCTTGAATCTGTAGGTATAGACACAAAATATTGATAATTGCTGCATTTTATCGCAAAAAAAAATAAGATGTAATCAGCTATTTTTTTTGACCCGTGGAAAGGAGCAGCACAGGCAATAAGATGAGATTGGTTAAGGTAGCAGTTAAGAGCGTAATTGACGTAAGCCAGCCCAAAGATTGGGTACCACCAAAACCGCTGAAACAAAAAATAATAAAGCCCGCAATTAAAACAAGAGAAGTATATAAAATGCTTAGGCCGGTATGTTTAATTGTTTCGGAGACCGTTTTTTTAATATCAAAATTATTTAGAGGAAGTTCCTGTTTATAATTGACGAGAAATCGTATGGTAACATGTATCGCTATACCAAGAGCCACACTGAAAATTAGTACTGTAGAGGGTTTTAAGCGAACACCTGCCCATCCCATTATACCTGCAGTTACCACTAAGGGAATTAAATTTGGTATGAGAGAACAGATTAAAATCCGGAATGATTTAAACAAATAAAGCATGCACAAAGCAATAAATAAAAATGCCCATAAGAGACTTTGTTTCAAGCCATTTATTATAAAAGTACTGCCCTCTAAAAAAGTAATCGTTGACCCGGTAAATGTTATTTTGAATTTGGAAGAATCGAAAAGTTCATTTGTTCTATCTCTTATTCCATCAAGAATTTCAGGAAGTTTCTTGGTTCCAACATCGGCCATGTTAATACTCATGCGGGTGCTCTCTTTTCCGGTATCTATAAAACTCTGCAACAAGTTTGAAAGGTTATTTTTCGAAGTATCGCTATCTGGGTTGGGTTTCAAATATTCTCCTAAAAATGCAGCCTGGTAACTATCGGGTATGGAATAGGCGGATGAGTCTCCGTCATAAAATCCCTGCTTAACAAATTTTATTCCTTCAGCAATTGAAAGCGGCCTCGCCATTTCTTTTTGTGAACTTATATAAGCTGAAAGCGAATCCATTTTTTGAAGCACTGGTAAAATGCGTGTTCCTGCAAGGCCATATCTTTTTTTTGAATCAATTATTATTTCCAGTGGCATTACACCACCAAAGTTTTTTTCAAAGAATTTAAGATCAGTATAAATTTTATCCGTTTTTGGTAAATCGTCTACAATAAAACCTTCAGTTTTTAATTTAAAAATTCCAAATGCTGAAAAGATAACAACAACTATCGTTAAGGTATAGACGACAAATTTGTGATGCAAAACCCAACGCTCAATTCTTAAAAGAACATTGGTAAAAAATCTTACGTTCAAATAGTTTAGTTGCTTTCTTCCGGGGACGGGCATATAACTTAGAACGCCCGGTAATAAAATAAAAGAGATTACGAAAATGAGCATGATGCTGAGACCTGCAACCTGTCCAAACTCCTTTAGTATAGCGCTGTTGGTTAATGCAAAAACAGCAAAACCAATGGCTGCAGTTAAATTGCAAAACAAGGTAACTACACCCATTTTGCTAACCATATCAATGAGAGACTGTTCCTTGTTTCCTGTCTTTTTAAAAGTGGAATGGTATTTATTTAAAAAATATATACAGTTGGGAATGCCTATAACAACCACGAGGGGAGGAATTAAAGCTGTAAGCAATGTTATTTTATAACCGAGAATTTCTGTAATCCCAACACTCCAGATAACCCCGATAATTACTACCAGCAGTGATAAAAGTGTAGTGGATATCGACCGAAACATAATAAGTAAGATCAATGCAGAAAGTGCAAGCGACCCAATAATAAACCATTTCATTTCACGGGCAATCCTGTCTGCCACCTGTGTACGTATCAAAGGCAATCCGCTTATGTGTGTTTGAATATTTGTTTGTGAAGTATAGTCATCGGCGGTATGTACTATATCATTAATCACTTTTGTACGGCCTGGTGAATTCAATATTTCTTTATTAATGCGCACCACGATTAAATACGCATTAGTTGCGGGATTGTACAGAAGTGATTTATAGAATGGTAATGCATGAAGTAAGTTTACAGAACTATCTAACTTATCCTGTGCATGTAAAGTAGAATCGAAAATTGGAACCGCGTTTAATTTTTGACTAGCGGAATCTTTTACCAGGTCAACAGCATTTGCAACACT
>NZ_JBMQQG010000238.1:0-7749 GCF_057362405.1 Ginsengibacter sp. | reverse complement strand
GTCACTTTACGAATACCAACTTCTTTGGCCCGCTACAAAGATTTTGCCGTGGAAAGATTTATATAATTTACCCACGCAATAACTATGATCAGCACAGCAATTATAAGAAGACCCCAAACTACGGTAGCACTGCCCGTTTTGCCTATTTCATATTCATAATCAGAGTATAAATGCGCTTTAGTTAACGGTTGTAATAGAAACGTCTCATCGCTGCCGCTTACTTTGCTTCCCTGGAAATATTTCTCACTAAAAGCACCGAGTTTTGCTTCCAGTTTTTTATAATTGGCTCCATGCTGTAATTGTATATAATGCCAAAAATCCGAATCAGTAAAATCATTATTAGCCTCTTTCCAGTTGCCATTGCCACCGCTGTATAATGTATTGTACGATACCAACATGTCGAAATTTAAGTGAGAATTTTCAGGCACATCTTTACAAACGGCGGTTACCTTGTAAGGCATCGAATCCCTCGATATCACAATTAATTTCCCGATTGCGGGTTGAAAATTGTCATCCGAAATTGCAAACAATTTTCGTGCAAGCGTTTCTGTTAGTATCACTTCGTTTGGATCTTTTAATCCATCTTTTCCATCTCCGGTGGTGATAGGATAAGAGAACATAGAAAGAAAAGAATTATCCACTGCCAGTACCGACTGATCCCCTATTTTTTTATCTCCATAAGTCAGCACCATTTCTTTAAATGGTTCCACTCTTGTATTGTTGATTACTTCGGGGTAATCATTTCGTAACGCCGGGCCCACACCTGAGTAGGTTATCGTGCCATGCTGCAATAATTTTCCATGTTGGTAACGATCGTTGGTTACCCTGTAAATATCTCCGGCGTTTTTATTAAACCGGTCGAAGCTCAATTCAAAACTCACATATTGAAGTATGAGCAGGCAGGCGGCCATGCCAATGGCAAGACCCGCTATATTAATTACAGAAAAGGTTTTATTTTTTTTTAAATTTCTCCAGGAAATTTTGAAATAATTTGTTATCATAAAACTTATTTTATTTTTCCCGGGTGAACAAAATCATATTAATTAAATTTTTTGCCCCTCTGTTCCTTCCTTTTCCTCAATAATTGTAACGGTCAATCTATTCACTCCGCAACGATTTTACAGGGTTTGCGGTAGCCGCTTTTATCGTCTGGAATCCAACCGCAATGCCAGTAACCACTAGGGCAGCTAAGATTGCTACGGCAAAAACCCACCAGCTTATTTGCGTGCGATACGCAAAATCCTGCAGCCATCTGTTCATCAAAAACCACGCAATAGGTGCGGCAATAAGAAATGCAACTACAATCAGCCGTAAAAATTCCTTTGATAATATAAATGAAATGTTACTAACAGATGCCCCCAGTACTTTTCGAATGCCCATTTCTTTTGTTTTTTGCTCAATCATGAATGAGAGAAGTCCAATCAAGCCAAGGACATTTATTGAAATGGAAAGGAAGGTGAAAATATTAAACAGTTGCTGTGTGCGTTTTTCATCTTTATATAAACCTGCCACATGCTCGTCTAAAAAGTTGTCTTCAAAAATTTGCTTAGGATAAACTGATGTCCATGCTTTCTCTACAGCAGCAAGGGTAGCTGCCTGTGTACCTTCAGCCAGTTTAATACCAACGTTGTAATAAAAGAAAGGAAATTCAACCATCAGCACCGGCGACACGGCATCCCGAAGAGAGGCGATATGATAGTCTTTAACAACGCCAATAACCGGGGCGGAAATATCATTCATACCAAACGTTACATACTTGCCCAATACGTCTTGTGGAGAGGCAAATCCAAGGGTTTTCACCGCCGTTTCATTTAATACAAATGCATAACGACGCAAAGAATCGGGAACAGAATTGGCGATGCTTCTCTCGTCGTTTTCATCAAACCAACGGCCAGCTATTAATTGCAGACCATAGGTTTTTAAATATCCTCTATCCGCTGGTTTTATCGCTACATGTAGTTGCTCTGTTTTATATTTTTCTTTCAGGTTAAATTCAGTGTTAGCCTGGTTATCTCCTATTGGGGCCGACAATGATAAACTAAAACTACTGATGCCAGGGATGGACGACAATTTGTTTTGCAATTCCTGCAGTTGATCCGGCTTATTTTCGGGAAGAGCAATATCAACCACGCTATTTTTGTCGAAACCTAACGGCGTCGATTGTACGAAGTCCATTTGCTTTGCCACAACAATTGCCCCAATAATCAAAACCTGGGCAGTTAAAAACTGGAATATTACTAATCCTTTACGTAATACTATTACGGATGTTTTTGGCGCCGATATTTTACTTTTTAAAGCCGCAATAACATTGAAGCCGGATAAAACAAAAGCCGGATATATTCCCGACAGCAGGGAAACTGTTATCCACAGAATTATTATGATTCCAATACTTTGCAAAGTGATCCAATCCAACGGAATGTTCTTATCGAGAAAATGATTGAGTGGTGGCAGGAAAAAGCGAACCGTTACAAGGGCCGCAATAAACACGATACCGGTATGCATAATTGTTTCTGCCAAAAATTGTTTCATGAGATGAAACTTTGTGGCACCCATGGTCTTTCTTACGCCAACTTCTTTCGATTTTTTGATAGCAAGGGCAGTGGAAAGATTCGTGTAATTGATACAAGCCGCTAGCAAAAGAAAAAAGCCTATTGCGCCCATCAGGTACAAATAACTATAATTAATAACGTACGTGGGATTGTTATATGCATACAACTGGTTGTAATGAATGTCGTGCAGAGGTTGCAGTTTGAATTCAGTTTTCACGCCGATATTTTCCGTATGAATATTTTGAGCGACGATGGAAGCGAGTATCGTCTCGGCGTGCCTGATGTTCCTGTCATTCGGGAAGCCTACATAAACAAATCCTGAAGCGTGCACGCCCCATTGGTCAATTGGAATACCTCCAATAAATTCTGCCCTGAATGAAAGATAAGACACCAACATGTTATAAGGCAAATGAGAATTCGAAGGCGCATCAGCAACTACCGCTGCCACTTCCAGGTCAACAAGATTGGCAAGTTTTATTCGCTTGCCTACAGGGGTTTCTTTTCCAAAAAATCTTCGTGCACTTGTTTCCGTAAGAATTGCAAAGCCAGGTTCTGACAAAGCTCTCTGTATATTACCCTGCTTTACATCTAAAGGAAAAAGCTTTGGAAATACTGAGTCGGCAAAAACAATATTGGTCTCCTTAAATTTCTTGTCACCAATAGAAACCTGGTTTTCTTTTTCATAATCAATTTGTGAAATCAATTGCTGGTCAGGCATTGCCGCTCGCATGGCAGATGCAAGTGGATACGGCGTTACAGCGCTATAAGTTTTACCCGTGGACGATGTAGTATTGTCTACCACACGGTAAATGCTTACATCACTTTTTGCATTCTTGTCAAAACTTGTTTCATACAATATTATGAGTGCTATTAATATGCAGGCCACAACGCTAATGTATAGGCCCATGAAATTAAGTACAAAGAAACCTTTATTCCTTTTTATGTTACGCCAGGCAGTTTTAAAATAGTTTTTAAACATTATATGTCAGGTTACTTGTTTATCACCATTGCAAGAACGTGATGTGATCCGCCGGAACCACAAAGTATTGCTTTGGTTGTTTATCATTTTCTCAGTGCATTTTACAATAGTACTTCCGTAAAAATCATTCGCTTCTCAGGCTCCTGGCGGGGTTAGCCATTGCTGCTTTTATAGCCTGGAAACTAACGGTAGTAAGTGCGACAATCACAACCAGCAGACTTGCTATCGCAAACATCCACCAGTTTAATGTAATCCTATACGGATAATTCTGCAGCCATTTGTTCGCCGAGATCCATGCAAGAGGTATGGCAATAACCAGGGCGATAAGAACCAATTTTAAGAAATCGCCTGAAAGAATAGTTACTACGTGATTTACTGATGCACCCAGTACTTTACGAATACCGATTTCTTTGGTTCTTTTTTCTGCTGATAACACGGATAAGCCAAACAAACCAATGCAGGAAATGAATATCGTTAATATAGAGCCAAACAATATTATTTGTTTCCATTTTGCTTCTGATTCATAAGCCTTTAATTTCTCTTCATCTTTAAATACATACGAATAAGGACTCAAGGGAAAGAATTGCTGGAAGGTTCTTTGTATAAACTTAAGGCTTTCGCTTGCTGAACCCGGTTTAATTTTAATGTTGAATGTTCCATATAAATTATTATTCTTCATTGTAAATAATTGCGGGCCGATTTTTTGATTCAATGCCAGGTAATGATAATCTTTTACAACGCCTATAACATGGTATATTTCATTGTTGTTATAGAAGAAGTTGACCGTTTGGCCAATCGGATTTTTCCATCCGGCCTTCTTTACAAAATTTTCGTTTACGAGTACTGCGTTAGTAGAGTCTGACGGATAAGCTTTGGAAAAATTTCTTCCCTCCACCAGGGGAATTTTTAATTCCGGGATATAAGATTCATCAACTGTTTCATAGTTAAAACTAATGGAAGAATCATTGGCCACTTTAGCTCCCGTCATCCATTGGCCGCCATTTTTTGCGGCAACATCAATTATATTCGCATTCTTCAATAGTTCAGCCTTAAATATAGCCGCCTCACTGTGTTTAACCTGCTCCTTGTTTACTACAACAATATTGCTGTCGTCAAAACCCAAATTAGTCTTCGTTAGAAAATTGAATTGCGCATAAATCGTAAACGTGGCAATGATTAAGAATGAAGCCAATGCAAATTGTAATACCACTAATGATTTTTGTAAATAGCTTTTTCCGGCAAGATTAAACCTGCTGTATAAAGTTTCGACAGGTTTGTAGCCAGACAAAACCAAAGCCGGATAAAAGCCGGCAAGTAAGCCGGTTATAAAGAATAACAACACATAACCCGCTATTAATTTTGCATCAAAAAGATAGGAAAGCGCAAGTGCTTTATTGCTCAGATCGTTAAACACCGGCAGTACCAATTGCACAATTAGAACCGCAAAAACAAAAGCGATAAAACAAAGTAAAAACGACTCCCCCAAAAACTGGAATATCAATTGTCTCCTGTCGCTGCCAATTACTTTACGGATACCTATTTCTTTCGCCCGTTTTACCGAACGTGCCACAGTTAGATTTACAAAATTGATGCAGGCAATCAGCAAAATAAAAAATGCAATACCCGAGAGTATGTAAGAATACATAGGGTTACTTGCATTCGACAAGCCGTTTTGTGGAGGCAGTTCCGTATTCAAATGCATGTTGGTAAACGGTTGAAGAAAATAAGTACCCATACTCGCATCGGAGCCGCCGCCATATTTTTTAATCATTGCCTTAAAGGTCTCACCCGCATCCTTCACGTAAAACTTTTGCATTTGGTTTTCAACATTGGCAACATTGACATTCGCGTTTAATACTACAAAAGTGTTCAGGAAATAACTATACCAGTTATCATTGTTCTGCGTATCAGCATCCGATTCTTTAAATGGTAACAATACATCAAATTTTACGGAAGAATTTTGCGGACATCTTTTCGCCACAGCGGTCACTTTATAAGGTACGAATGCGCTATCCTCTTTCAGCATCACTATTTTTCCAACAGCATCGGCACTGCCAAATTGCTTCCGTGCAGCATCCTCCGATAATACTATGGAATGAGGTTCTGTTAAGCAGGTTTTTGCATTTCCATTCAACAATGGAAAAGTAAAAACTGAAAAGAAATTTGAATCTACAAACAACAAATCCTGCGATTGAATTTCTGAACCTTTTTTTATATCCTCTGCGCCGCTTTGAATACGCACAAAGGATAGTATGCCGGGAACATTTTGCGCAAACCTCGGCCCCTGCAGAAAGCCGGTATTACCATCTTTATACTCGGTGCCATTATGTTTTGATTTGGAAACAATGCGATAAATGTTATTTACGTTTTTATGAAACTTATCGAAGCTTACTTCATCTTTTACATACAGCAGGATAAGCATGGCACACGCTAAACCAATACTTAAACCGGCAACATTAATAACTGAATAGATTTTGTTTCTCCGAAGATTTCTAAATGCTACTTTGAAATAGTTTTTAAACATACGATCATGTTATATTGGTATTTTGGAACATTCAAAACAAGCAATGCCAATGCCGTTATCTTATTGTTTTGAAAATCAGGACATAAAGAATGTACTTGAAGATTAACTGTTCGCTTTTGATACAGAACATGTTCGCTTTTACAAATTAACTAAGCTCAATTTTCAAGTCGGTGTCCAGTGTTGTTAAATAACAACTCTTGCCTAATAGTGGCATATTCATTGTATTATGCTGCAAAAAATATAATATGAAAAAAGCTTTGTTAACCACTGTAATAGCCGCAAGCGGATTGGTAATCTACTTCTTGCTAAGAAAGAAATTTGCTGACCCCAACAAAGAACTCCGTTATGAATAATAGTCACACAAGCCGGCAAGGAATTTCGAGATCTTCCGATAAATAGTAGCTGGCACAAATGCGATGGTAACCATCGGCAATTATCAATTTATTGTTATGTCTAACCAAAAGAATGGGTGATAATTTATTGCCCTTCTTAACCTTCTTCAAATTTTGTTTTACATGAATATTATCCTGCGGCAAAAGCGGAAGGGTACTGGCTCTTAAAATGTCTTTTGTTTTTTTTACAATAGTTGTAGCCTGTCTTAGCTTTTCAGTGAATGTTTTGCTCTCCTCAATTGGAAATAAAAGTTCGAGGTAATCAGTTGCTGCAGGAAAGTCATGTTCTTCGGGGTCTTTAAGCCAGAATGAGTCCATATGATTGTTGTTTAATTGTGCCTGTTGCAATTAATCTTTTTTGTGTACAATAATCGAATGATACATTACCTAATACGTTTGATTTTCTAAATTTAATAATTATTCAGATGCATGTTTCCATTACGTTAAGAGAACGCGATAACTGCCAAGAAAAATACCGGCGTATGTTTGGCGCCCAAAGCAACTAGTGGATAAGCTTAGTTTTTTATCTTTATAACTATACCCTCTTAATAGTTAATAAATAAATTTGCAGGAATGAATAACTCTACAAAAACCAACGAGATAACCAGGCTCAAATTTTTAAAAAATTCAGGTCTCCTAGCAGCTGGAGTAACTCTTCTGCCGGGTTTCGTAAATGCAAATCTGAAAATAGAAAAAGATAATAATAATGCAGTTACTTCAAAAATATCAGGCTTTACAATTATTATACCGGTCGCAGCCGGTGCATTGGAGAAGCAGGCTGCGCAGCAGCTTCAGCAGTATTTATCTAAAGTAGCCGGATCAGAAATTACGGTTGTTGCCGAAAATGAATTCAAGGGCAAAAAGGCTATTTATATCGGAATAACTAATTACGCAAAAAAAGAGAAAGTTGATTTTACCACAATACAGGGCGATGGTTATACCTATAAGTCAGCCGGTAACAACTTCATCATAGCCGGTGGCAATAAGAAAGGAGTTCTTTATGGCGTTTACGATTTCCTGGAGGGATTAGGTTTCAGGAAACTGGCCCCGGATTACGTGTACATTCCCAAAGTAAATGAGTTTAGCCTGCCGAAAAAGGATTTCACATTCACACCGTTAATCACTTACCGCACTACATCTTACGGCCAGATGGGCGACCAGGATTATTCCGACTGGAACAAGCTTTCATCAAGAAACGACTGGGGTTTATTCGTTCATACATTCGCCACACTGGTGCCTCCGGCAGAATTCGGAAAAAGCCATCCGGAGTACTATTCTTTAAGAAATGGAGAACGAAAGCCGGCT
>NZ_JBMQQG010000237.1:0-4122 GCF_057362405.1 Ginsengibacter sp. | reverse complement strand
GGAATAATCGGAATACCCAAACGGGTGTCTTCCACAAAATATTTTTGCATGGAGTTAATGAGCTTTGCCGTTTGCAAAGCATTGGAAGCTGCACTGTAGTTGAGCAACTGCCCCGCAGCATCTTTGTTTCCTTTTGCACTTACCTGGAACCCGAATATGCCATCTTTGTATTTTTCTTTTCCATCACTTAAATCACCTGGTATCATAAAAAGTTGCCAGAATTTTTCTTCGGGAGTCATGCGGGAAATGAGATCCCTTACTCTTTCTTCAATGGGGAGTTTGGGATTTTTATAGGGAAGGATTGTTTGGGAAAAAGCTATTCGACTAAACAATATAAGGCTAATAAATACAAAGACCTTTTTCATAAATTTTCTTTTTTTATTTCGTCATAAAATTCCAGGAAAAATTACTGTACGACCATACATTCGCTCCTTTAGGAATAATAACTTCTCCTTTCGATTCTCCATTTTTATCTTTTGTAACCGATAATTTAATGCGTGTAAATTTTCCTTTTTCATAATCGTAACTTACTCCGTCATCATCATACAAATTATAGCTGCTTGCCTTATGACCGTAGTATCTTATTTCAACGGGTAATTTTTCTGTACTAATCGTTGTCACTGCCGGCATCATGGGAATGATGCCACCATCACGAACATAAACAGGAATTATATCCAGCCCGGGGGTGATAGTAATTACTTCCCCTTCACCGACATATTTTCCTGTATAGAAATCAAACCATTTTCCTTCCGGCAAAATCACTTTCCTGCTTGTTTGTCCCGTAAATAATGGAGCTACTAATAAATTGTCGCCCACCATAAACTGATCTTTTATTTCCTGTTTAACGGCTTTTGCATAAGGGTTATCGGTTGAATTCAATGCCCCGCCAGAAGTTGTGGTTGGAGCATTAAATCCCGGTAAAAGATTCATCGCTTTAACAGGTGGTGTGCCATAAAATGCATAGTCGGCAAAGCTTGTATAGAGATAAGGGATCAAACGCATCCGGAGATCAGCAATATCCTGCACTTGCTTTTCCACTGCCGGAAAAGACCATGGTTTGGTACCATCTGCCCATGCATTGATCATAGCAAGCGGAGAAAAACAAACCGTCTGCATGCGCCGTAACCATTCTTCTGCAGTAGGCGAACTGCGTACTTCGGGAGTCCACAATACGCCTATAAAAGAACTGTTGATTAGCGCAGTAATAAAATCAGGATGGCTGTAATAATCGTTATAAATAGCATAAGGGAAAGATGATGCTCCGGCGTTTGAGGCTCTTACCAATCCATACGTACGTATATTTTGTTTTCGGTATAAATCAGTAGTCATTTTCTGCATCATCAGGCCATAGGTTTGCCGTATTTGCTCCGCTGAATTGCCGGAAGGAAACCTGGTAACGTCGGGCCACAGCCATTCATCAAAACCATCGTTCTCGTCCATTTTAAAACCACTTACTCCTTGGCTCAATAAATGTTTATACAAATGATCCCCGATTATTTTCTGTGCCTGGGGCATAGAGTAATCGGGCACCAATCCTGCCCATACCGTAAAGGATGCTGTATAAGGAAAAATCTTTTTGTAGAGCTCACCATCTGAAGAAATGTATGGGTTCATCCACAGGTTAACATGGATGCCCCTTTGTTGTAAGCTATCGATAAATACTGCCGGATGAGGAAAACGATCCTTATCCCATTCATAGGTGCATGGGTATGATTTGCTTTGCCAGCCGGGCTCCAGCCCGATTACACTTAAAGGAAATTTATGTTCTGCATATTGTTTTACTTCATTCATCACATCGTTGTCACTATACAAAGTTGGCGTACGATGCCAGAAACCTAAACCCCATTTGGGTGGCAGGCAACCGCCACCGTTATACAAATTATACCGGCGCACTGCATCTAACATGTCCGGTCCTCCAAACAGAAGTATCTCGGCACCTTCCGCGGGCACCAGCATTTCAATATTATCTGAGTAAGGGTTAGCCTGCCAGTTTTTATCAGTATTCCTGTTCCGGACAACAGGCGGATGTTTGCTATCCCGTTCCACCGCAGTGCCTACCCAAACATCAATATACCTCGCGGCATTAATCAATACACCATAGCCATTTGATGAAACATAAAACGGTACCGGCGCATGCGTACGACCATTATCCTGTCCTCCGTAATGGTCAACGTGCAGGCGCATAATACGACCGCGTTGTTCAACAGTTTTGAAATTTAAACCCAAACCAAAAATCTTTTCTGTTGAATCCAATGGAAACCGCAGGTAAGTTTTGCCATCTATTACCGATGCCCTTATTTCATTTTCCGGCAAAGGAAAATGTACTGAAGGCATAGCACCTAATGCTTCTATTTTTGGATGCACACCCGTCACTTTATAGAAATTAAATTTATCCGGCTTACCTACTTTAGCGCTCCAGACTCCTGGTGCTACTACATTCCATTTTAAATTGGTTTGCGCCGATGCAATTACATTTGACAAGACAAAAAAAGCAAACAGGTAATATTTTAATTTTAGAAAATTCATGCTAAATAAGTCGTTTAAAATTTATAGAATCCTATTGTATTAAAGATAAAATCAAACCTGCGAACAGATCTTCAATTATTCTTCGCTTTGCTTGTTTCTTTTACCTCAATATTCGTTATATCCGTTTTGACTCTCCCTCTTTTCATATTGCCAATATTGATTAGAGGTTGCCAATCTGTAGCGAATTTATTTTTTAGGATACTCACATTTTTACATGCCGTTAGTTGGACTGATATTTTATTAGTGCCCGGATTCATAAAATGAGTTTGATTAATTACATTGTTACTGAACACCAAACCATCAGTGCTCCTTGCTTTAAGCAAAGGTGCGTCGTACACATTAAAAACATTATTTTCTATGCGGATAATACGATGCACGTAATACCCTTGCACCATCTTCTGGTTTTCAGGAGCAATAGCAATTATGTAATTATCAGGCGCCTGGTTATAACCACAATCTTCAAACACATTATTACGAATCAAAACGTCTTGCACCCGGCCGGACTCAAACCACGAATTGCAGTCGTCAGCTATTAATATGGCATGCATACCAGTTTTGTAAAAAGTATTGCCTTCTATTAAAACATTTCCCAGGGTGGTTATTAATACTCCGCGTGTATTCGTGTGTTCGAACCTGTTATGTTTAATTATAACTGAAGGATTTTTTGAGAGGTTTCCCACACAATCTCCTTCCTGGATTTGTAAGGGAACCTGCCGGTCCAGTTGCAATTCAATTTCTTTTTTTGAAATCATTCTAGACGACTTCACCACTGCAGTAGCAAATGGAATCAGCGTCTGGTGATCTACAAATTCAATAGAATCGCCCTGGTCAAAAGCATTAAAGCCCCATGTTTGATGATGCATAAATCTTACTACTACCTTATCACTATCGGACCGGGTTATTCGAAGATACGTTCCATGTATATTGATGGGATCATCATGTGAACCGGAAGCCAGGCAATTTTTTATTTTTATGGAGCCATAGCAGCCTGAGAAATGGAAGCAATCTGCAAACGCAGCTATCACCCTGCCGGAACCCGGACGTGGCGCCACGCTTACTTTGTTGATATCGATGTTTTCTGAAAGCTGGCTCACGATGCCAAGGCCGTGTATATAATAAAATTTAAGATTCCCGAAAGCAACATTGTGAGAACGGTTATTAAAAACGCCCACTTCATCGCGGTAAGGATCGCGAATGGTGAGTATATCTCCTTCGTTAAAATTGGCGCCGGAGAAATCACCGGAAAATTTTATTTTAAAAGGAGATATTTCTACCGCATTACTTTCAGCAAAAGGTTTCCAACTTGTATAGTACATAATCTCTTTTGCAGGAACATATCCTATTGTAAAAGGATTATTAGTTTTCCACCCTTCGCCATACCATATTAGTTTGTTATCATTGTTTTGTTTTTCAATTGCATACCACGAATCACGATTCACATCCGCAACTACCTCCGTTTTTGTTTTTGAAACTATTGTCATCTCCGACATAGTTGGCCTTTCAAAATCGAATTGTAAATCTTTCACTTTAAAATTGTGACAGTGATCTATTGCCATCAGCATCATTTTTCCATGATATACCAACAAGGTATTATTT
>NZ_JBMQQG010000236.1:0-5226 GCF_057362405.1 Ginsengibacter sp. | reverse complement strand
CGCTGCTGTGTTTCCAGTCTATCGGATGTTTTACAAACCCTGCTCTTACAGGATTTTCATGCAAATACACAAGTCTCTGATTATACATTTCTTTACTGATAAGCAAAATCGGATGATTCTCATATTGCCAGAATTGAAAACGAAAATTACTTTTCATCCTTTGGCCATTCTTTTCAAATAAGTCAAGCATTCCTGCCTACGGCAGGCAGGCATTCCTTCCTGCTTTCCTGCGGATTGTTTATAATGGAATCTATCAATTTCATCGCCGTGAAACTTTTGATATTTTTTATCACCAACCCGGGATTTGCAGTATTGATAAACGAACAAATCAAATGAAAATGATTTGACATTACCACCCAGGCATGTAATTGCAGGTTCTGATTCTTTTGACAAAACCTAATACTATCTAAAAGAATATCCGGGTATCTATCACGGGTAAACACATCTATCCAATCTACAACAGTAGCTGTTACAAAATACACGCCTTCGATGTCATCAAATTTGTACTTGCTGCTCATTAAGTTAATATACCAAAACTAAACGTTCAATTACCGTTATCACACTTTCTTTACATTGCTAATTTATGTTTCGATAACTATTAGTAACGAACAGGGTTTTGTCGCATAGCCTTGTGCGTTAGCCATGCTTGTGCTTCGGCTCTCGTAGGTGTTACCTTTCTTTTGCAAGCCCAAACCAACTTTCTTAATAAACTAATGTTGAATATATAATCCCGCTGGTCGGGAGACCAGGGGCGTTACAAGGTCGGAACCTTTGTTAAATTTGGAACGGGAATACCTGCAGAGGCTTAGATGTTTTCGTTTGGTTCATAAAAAGGTTTATCGGGACAGAGCTCATAGTTATGAGGCATCACCTGAGGATAATCAAATGCGATCCTGATTGTTGTCAGTATCTGCCCGGCGGGGGGGTGCTAATTTAGAAGATTGTATTCTTTATGAAGAATGAAAAATATAACAAGTTGTTTGCTTTGAATCGTAGTTATTTTCTCCTGCAATCCGAAGCAGGAAAAGACGCACCCCATCAGGGAGAACATCACGGAGTCCGTGTATGCCTCCGCAATAATAAAATCGAAAGATCAATACGAGGTGTATGCCACGGTGAACGGAATTATTCATAGAATTTATTTAACCGAAAATGACCTTGTGAAAGCAGGCACGCCGATTATGCAGATTACCGATAATAGTGTGGCAATAGACCGGAAAAATGCAGCCCTGGCTGCGGCATATTCAGCGGTGGACGCCAACAGGGAAAAATTGGCTGACCTGGAGAATACGATTGCAGTGGCAGGTATCAAAAAGAGCCAGGATTCTTTATTATTCAGAAGGCAGCAAAATTTATGGAGTCAAAATATCGGTACCAAAGTCGAAGTGGAACAAAGAGAGGTGGCCTTCAGGAACTCGGAGGCAGCGTTGGCATCTGCCAAATTAAAATATAATGATTTGCTTAAACAACTGGAGTTTACTGCCGGCCAATCAAAAAATAACCTGGCCATCAGCCAGACGAAGGAAAAGGATTTTATAATTGAAAGTAAGATTGACGGCAAGATATATGCCTTGACAAAGGAGCGGGGCGAAATAGTGAACCCCCAAACTCCTTTGGGAATTATTGGGGACGCCTATATTTTTTTACTGGAAATGCAGGTGGATGAATATGATATAGCGAAGGTGCAACTGGGACAAATAGTGCTCGTAACTATCGATAGTTATAAGGGGGAAGTATTTGAGGGTGCGGTCTCCAAGATTGACCCGTTCATGAATGAACGCACTAAATCATTTACCGTGGAAGCGACCTTTACAAAGCAACCCCAGGTGCTATATCCAAACCTTACTGCGCAGGCAAATATTATAATAAAGGAAAAAAAGAATGCACTCACCATTCCCCGCAATTATTTGATAAATGACTCTTTGGTACTTATTCAAAAAGATAAAAGAAAAGAAGTGAAAACCGGTATAAAGGATTACCGGAAAGTGGAAATCCTTAGCGGCCTTACGGCCAATGACCTTATTTATAAACCTGCAGAGTAGCCAATGAACTATAAACTGGTAACCAACATTGCCGCTTCGCTAATGGCGGCCCGCCTGCGGCAAACCGCAGTGGCTGCCATTGGAGTAACATTTGGCATTACAATGTTTATTGCCCTGTTGGGCTTCATGACCGGCCTCAATAAATTACTGGATGGTCTTTTCCTTAACCGGACGCCGCACGTAAGGCTGTACAATGAGATAAGACCCAGCTCAAATCAACCGATAAACGAATCAAGGACCTACCAGGGGTACTACAATTTTATCCGTTCTGTTAAGTCAGGCAACAGCCGCATTGAAATTTACAATGCCCCGGTCATCATGCAATCATTGAGGAAGGATGACAGGGTAGTTGGCTTTTCGCCCGCAGTAACAGCCCAGGCTTTCTTCAACTACGGAACTACAGAGATTTCCGCTATTATTAATGGTATTGATGTTGCTGGCGAAAGCCGGCTTTTTTCCTTCACGGACTATATAGTGAATGGGAATGCCGCTGACCTTAACAACATCAATAACAGTATCATCCTGGGAAAGGGATTGGCAGAAAAGTTACTGGTGGATATTGGTGATGTAGTTCCTGTAACTACCGCTGCAGGCGACCGGTACCTTTTGAAAGTGGTGGGATTTTACCAATCCGGCATCAGTGACTTTGACAAGGTGCAGAGTTATGCCTCGATAGCCACGGTACAAAAGATACTGGTGAAACCTAATAACTATATCACTGACATAAAAATAAAACTTAAAGACATGAAAATGGCCCCCGGGGTGGCAAAAGAATACAGGCAGATTTACCAGGCGGATGCCGAAGACATTCAGACGGTAAATGCACAATTTGAAACAGGTACCCGGGTCAGGAATATTATTTCTTATGCCGTGGGCATTACTTTATTAATAGTAGCCGGATTTGGAATTTATAATATTCTGAACATGATGATTTATGAAAAAATGGATTCCATTGCTATCTTAAAGGCTACCGGGTTTTCGGGGGCCGATGTGCGAAAGGTGTTCCTGACCATCTCCCTGGCGATCGGTTTTTGCGGTGGAATGGTGGGCCTGCTAACAGGATTTCTGTTGTCAAAAGGTATCAACCATATTCCCTTCAATACTGAAGCGTTGCCCACCGTAAAGACCTATCCTGTTAACTATAACCCGTTATTTTATATTATAGGTATTTTGTTTTCACTCCTTACCACTTACCTGGCAGGCTACTTCCCGGCAAAAAAAGCGGGAAGAATGGACCCGGTAGTGATCATTCGCGGAAAATAATATGAGCCAAACGATTTTAGAAGCAAAGAATATATCAAAAACTTTCTATGACCCGGTGGCGTTGAAAGTGCTGCATGATATTTCTTTTTGTGTAATCAAAAGCGAATTTGTTGCTGTGATTGGGAAATCCGGTTGTGGTAAATCGAGCCTGCTATATATACTTTCCACTATGGATACCGATTATGAAGGGGATTTGATCATAGACAATGAAAGCATGCGCGGGAAGAAAGACACCCAGCTGGCCAGGTTACGAAATGAAAAGATAGGATTCGTATTCCAGTTTCATTACCTGCTAAATGAATTTACCGCACTGCGCAATGTGATGTTGCCGGCCTTGAAGTTAAATAAATACAATGAACAGGACATAAAGAAAAGGGCAATGGAGAAATTGGATATCCTTAATATTAGCCATCTCGCATCCAAAAAAGCCTATAAATTATCGGGAGGAGAAAAACAAAGGGTCGCTATCGCCAGAGCGCTGATCAATGATCCGCTTATTATTATGGGAGATGAACCAACCGGCAATTTAGATAAGAAGAATTCTGATAATATTTTCAGTATTTTTCAACGGCTCACCCGCCAATTTAACCAAACCATACTGGTAGTTACCCATGACAATGACTTCGCCGAAAGAACTGACAGGATCATCGAAATTGAAGATGGAAGAATTATCCATCAATAGAAAGCAACATAACGTCCCCGGGAGGCGGAGTCTCATAAATTCAAAAAGCAGTCTTTGATTATGTTGAACCTTTCAGCCGGCGTAGGTGTTACCTATTTTTAAAACATATTTAATCCAAAATAAATCTTATTTCATTCTTTAATCTAATCTAACTAATTCCAATAAGCCTTTTCCTTCCTGGATATAGTAATCGACAGCGCTGCTGTGTTTCCAGTCTATCGGATGTTTTACAAACCCTGTTGCCGAAGCGGAAACTAAGCACAGCGCTCCCTAATTATTTAAACTTTGTACGAGATGGCCACAAAAAGGATTTGTTTATTTAAACATGCTCAGGCCAGCTTGGCGAACACCTGATCTGGCTGGAGTTATTTTACATAGTACGACCAGATTGCCGGATTGTTTTCAATCTCACTTTCAAAAAATGAAATAATCTGACGAGTTATTGCAGTGAATTTGAATTTCGAATTAGTTGTCAGGAATTGGGGGCCAGCCGTGAATTCAATCATTGTATCAGATAACTTTGGTATAACTGTTATGATTGGGACTTTTGTTAAGATAGCCAATCGCTCAGCAAAAAGGGAGGCATTGTGTTCGTTACCAAGGAACGTTACCGGACAATTGTATAAATTATTAAAAATATCAGCATTAGTAATAACCCGGCCTTTAAGTTGTAAATATTTAACAAGGTTTCGCAACTCTGTTATACCTGCGCCGTTTCTTTGAATAACCCGCCTGCCATCAGTCCATTTTCCTCCACCAACTAATATGGCAAATTTTCTCTCAAGACACCAATGGGTCAATAATCTTTTCCATGGCGTATGGCATGTTACAATGATACAACCTTGATCCACAGGAATAGGTATATTGAAGTTTATCAATTTTAGAATATTTTTTCTTGCGGGAGTTCTGACTAAAAAGGATATCATTCTCCTGGCAAGTCTTGAATGCCATATGCAAGACAAAGTTTTAAGTTTTTTGGTTGGATATTTCGCAACGTAGACCGGCGCATTTAAAAAACCAATTTGTATCATAATATAATGCAGGCTTGCACAGAAATGGGATACAACCCCACAGGTGGCGAATAATAGAAGCAGGTATAATGGCTTATGATCCAACATAAAAAATTAATATTGAAAAATCGCTATACTCACGTTCTGGCGCAGGTCTCCTGACCTGTGCACGAGCGTTACTTAGCATCTATTTTTAAAACATATTGAATCCAAAATAAATCACGTTCTG
>NZ_JBMQQG010000235.1:0-50641 GCF_057362405.1 Ginsengibacter sp. | reverse complement strand
CTGATTCTCCGAAATCAGCAGTATGGAATGGATGTAGCTAAAATGTTGGCGAATCAGCCACCTGCGCAGCAGATATATCTTGCTACAGTATTGAGTTCGGCTAAAGCCGGGTGGACACCTGATGTAAGGGAAAAATATTTCAGATACTTCAATACCTTCCTGGAACGTAAAGGAGGAAACAGTTACACCGGTTATATAAATTCGGCGAGGAAGATGGCGCTGGCAAATGCGCCAAAAGAAAAATATGCGCTTTACGATAGTATTTCAGGCAGCGCTTTACTAAACGGATCAGGAAAGCATTTGGCAGACAATGACATTCAGCCTAAAGGACCAGGAAGAGATTGGACCGTGGAGGAGGCTGATTCTGTGATAAAGAATTTATCGGGTAGAGATTTCGATCAGGGCCGGGCAATGTTTAAAGCATCACTCTGTATTGCCTGCCATAGCATAGGAGGACAAGGCGGTTCTGTAGGACCTGATCTTACCCAACTCGGAACACGGTTTTCAGGTAAAGACATTCTTGAATCAATCATCGACCCCAATAAAGTAATATCAGATCAATATGCGGCAACTAATTTCCTTTTGAAAGACGGAAGTACTGTAACGGGAAGGCTCATTCGGGAAGATAATGACAAATACTATGTTTCGCAGAATCCATTTGCTTCGCAAATGCTCCGGGAAATATCAAAGAAAGATGTGGTTTCAACTAAAATTTCTAACGTATCTATCATGATTCCCGGGTTAATCAATAGGTTAAATCCTGAAGAACTTAAAGACCTGATGGCGTACCTGGAGTCGGGAGGTGATAAAAATAATAAAGTTTTTAAAGCGGCTAAATAACTGTCGCCCTGGTAAAAAGATGTAACGATTAGCTTATAATAGAACAAAATATCTTGAAGGATCAACAGTGGAAAAATAAAATATCGAACCCGGCACAGTTAGGTGGAATTGAAATCTCTGTAATAGAAAATGGGCCGGCCAGGGGAACACGTATTGCCTGGATAAATACCGGGACCGGTTTGCGCTATAAGGTCGTTATTGATCGTGCAATGGACATAGCGGATGCATTTCACAATCAACACAGTCTCGCATGGATCAGCAATACAGGCATACGGCCACCAGAACCATTTTCAAATAACGGAATAGAATGGCTGCGCACTTTCGGGGGAGGATTATTGGTTACCTGCGGACTTACTCATGTTGGCGGCCCCGAGAAAGATGAATATGGAGAACGCGGACTGCATGGCCAAATAAGCAACATTGCTGCAGAATTAATATCAATAAAGCAGCCCGATCCGGTGGATGGCGATCTGGAGTTTAGTATTAGCGGAATTATAAAACAGACCAGCATATTTGGGCCAAACCTGGAGTTGCGACGGACCATTTCCGGTACTCTGGGCCGGGCCATTACCAGAATTCACGATGAAGTTATAAACAGGGGTAATACAACGGTTCCTCACATGCTGTTGTATCATTGCAATTTTGGCTGGCCTTTGGTTGATGAAGGGACTAATATTATATGGAGCGGCAAATGGGAATCGCCGGGCAGTGATAAAGAAGATAAGATTTTCAGGGAAGGTAACAACTTTCATAAATGCCCTGCGCCATTGAAAGCACATAATGGAAATGGAGAAGAAGTTGCTTTCATTGATATTAATTCAAATGATGATGGTATATGTACTTGCGGCTTGCATAACGCACGGCTTGGCCTGGCAGTAGTTATGAGATTTAATAAGACGCAATTACCGTGGCTCACAAACTGGCAACATTGGGGTGAAGGAGAATATGTTACCGGATTGGAACCCGGGACAAATCCGCCAATAGGCCAGGCAAAAGCAAGGAAGGACAAGACCCTTGTATACCTGGCGCCCGGAGAGAAAAAGATCTATGATTTGGAAATAGAAGTATTAAATAATAATAATGACATTGAAGAATTTTTGAAAAAATAAATTCAGATTTTAATTTAATAAAATAAACGATAAGCTATGGCAAATATGAGTTTGGCAGCAAATGCATTAGAGCAGGGAAAAGGAATTTTACGTCTTGCTCCCAATTGGGTTCCGCGTTCATTTTGCGTACCCGGACGAAGAATTAAATTACATCCAGATGATTATTATGTACTCGGCGGCGCACGCGGAGGTATTGATGAGCGCTGGCTTTCATCGACCACCCCGGCAAAAAACGGGCCTCTCACAGGAAAGAATGAAGGGTTGAGTGCCGTAGTGGTAAACGATGGTTCCTCAGACGAACAAATATTATTAAAGGATGTGATAGATGAGTTAAAGGGCGAGATGATAGGCAACCGGCTGTGGGATGAACATAAGAGTTGGCCGCTATATTCAAAATTCTTTGACAACATGGGTCCACTGCCTCATCACATTCATCATAATGATGAAAAGGCTGCTTTGATAGGACAAAAAGGCAAGCCCGAAGCTTATTATTTTCCACCGCAATTAAACAACCATGGCGGGGATTTTCCTTATACGTTTTTTGGAATCTCACCCGGCGTTAGCCGGGATGAAATCCGTCAGTGCCTGGTTAATTTTACAAAAGGCGATAATAAAATCACCTCTTATTCACAAGCGTTCCGGTTGGATCCCGGAACCGGCTGGGACGTGCCCCCGGGCATGCTGCATGCACCGGGAAGTATGTGTACTTATGAACCTCAGAAAGCATCTGATGTGTTTGCCATGTACCAATCTTTGGTGAATGAAGCAATTATACCTGAAGAATTATTATGGAACGGAACACCGGAAGATAAGAAAGGCGATTTTGATGAGTTAATGGAAGTAATAGACTGGGATCTCAACATAAATCCTAATATTCGTGAGAATCATTTTATGGCGCCAAGGCCGGTAAAGCCTATAGATGAAATGAAAGCACAGGGCTATAGTGAGAATTGGATTTGCTACAGGTCAGATGCCTTTAGCGCAAAAGAACTTACCGTATTGCCCGGAGCAGCAGTTACCATCAGGGATAGCGGAGCCTACGGTATGATCATGATGCAGGGACATGGAAAAATGGGCGTATGGAATGTAGAAACGCCTTCGCTCATTCGTTATGGTCAATTAACTTTTGATGAATTTTTTGTAACCGAAAAAGCGGCTATCGAAGGCGTAAAAATTGTGAATGCGTCCTCCACAGATCCTATCGTAATGCTAAAACATTTTGGACCCGGTAACCCGGATTTGGTAGTTAAATAAATGGCGAATTAATAATTAAAAGAATTTTAAAATCATAAAACGTTTTTTGCTATGAATGAGAATAATTATCCTAAACTACATAATGCAACATGGCCAGGCATTGTGGGAAAAGGTGATGGTTCAGAACCTATCATTTCTTTAGATACTTTACTTGAATTAACTGCAAATGCAGAAGTTGACGGAATTAAATTTGATGGTATTGATATCGACCTTTTTGATGCTCATATTCCTATCGACGGCACTGATGATGATATTAAAAAATTGGCCGATAAGGTATCCGCTCTTAACCTTGAGATTGGAAGTATCGTAGCTCCCATCTGGCCTCCGACCGGCGGTTCAGCAATGGGAAGTAAAGAAGATCGCAAACGCTTTGTTGAGATAGTCCGTAAGGCCTGCAGGTACGGAAAAAAATTACGCGAAGCTGGTGTACGTCCATCGGGGATCGTTCGTATTGATTCTGCAAGCAGCCCCGAAAGCTGGCTTGCCGATCCTGTAAATAACACAAAACTTATCGCCCAAACTTTTCGCGAAGCATGCGATGTTGCAGCCGACTACGGTGAAAAACTTGCTGCCGAAGGGGAAATATGCTGGGGTGGTATGCATAGCTGGAAAGCAATGCTTGATACATTGGAATCTGTCGACCGTCCTAACATCGGTTTCCAGGCAGATATGGCACACACGCTATTATATCTGTTAGGAGTTAATAGTCCTGAAGACCGCATATTACCTAAAGATTTCGATTGGGCCGATCGTGAAACTTTTAATGGAGCGCTTAAAACACTTACTGATAAACTCCGCCCGTGGACTATTGATTTTCACGTAGCACAAAACGATGGAACTGTTTTTGGATCGGGTGCACATGATAAAACCGGCCGTCATTGCCAGGCATTGGACCCGAATGGAAAATTAGATATTGCGCACGATGCAGGATACTGGCTCCGCGATGAAAAAGGCGAGCTCACAAAAACATTAAGGCACATTTGCTGGGATGGTTGTATGTTCCCCAACGAAGTGATGGCGAAGCAACAAACGTGGAATGATATATTGGCCACAATGATAAAAGTTCGACAGAAACATGGTTGGTATGAGGCATCTTAATTGAATCGCTTCCCGGATTTATAAAACTTTTAAATGACATTCAAAATGGCAAAAAAGAAAGAACTAAGAATTGGACTAATAGGTTGCGGCTTTATGGGGCGCACACATTCTAATGGATATAATCGTGTTCCCAACTTTTTCCCGGAACTTGAATATCGCCCTGTATTAAAAGCGGTGTGTTCACGCAGTAAAGATAAAGTAGCCGCATTTGCAGAGCAATGGGGATATGAATCTTTTGAAACAGATTGGAAAGAAGTGGTATCACGCGATGATATTGATGCGATAGATATTTGCACGCCGAATGATACGCATGCCGAAATTGCTATTGCTGCCGCTGCTGCAGGCAAAATGGTACTTACAGAAAAACCGCTTTCACGTACGTTGGCTGAAGGAAAACAAATGGTAGATGCGGTCGAAAAAGCAGGTGTAAAAAATTCCGTATGGTACAACTACCGGCGCATCCCCGCTGTTACCTTAGCCAAACAAATTATAGATTCCGGAAAGTTGGGTAAGATCTTTCATTACCGTGCTAACTTTCTCCAGGATTGGACTATCAATGCCGATTTACCACAAGGAGGAGAAGGCTTGTGGCGCATGGATGCCGCAGTGGCAGGATCGGGCGTAACAGGCGATCTTCTTGCTCATTGTATTGATACGGCCATGTGGCTGAATGGTGGAATTAAAGATGTAACCGCAATGACCGAAACTTTTATAAAAGAGCGTATGCACCAGTTGACAGGCAAAGTTGAAAAGGTAAGCATTGATGATGCCTGTGCTTTTCTTTGTCATTTCGACAACGGATCTTTAGGTCTTTTCGAATCAACACGCTATGCCCGCGGCCACAAGGCTTTATATACGTTTGAAATTAATGGTGAACATGCATCAATTGCCTGGGATCTTCACGATCTTAACCGTCTTGACTATTTTGATCATGCTGATGAATCAAAAGTTCGTGGCTGGCGTTCTATTCATGTTACGGATGGCGATCATCCTTATATGAATAAATGGTGGGTGCCGGGTTTGTCAATTGGATATGAGCATAGTTTTGTTCACCAGGCAGCCGACTTTTTAAAGAGCCTTGAAAACGGAGCTCCCTGCGCTCCAACTTTTAAAGACGCACTTCAAACACAAAAAGTTTGCGAGTCAGTGCTGGAATCTGCATCATCTGGAAGCTGGAAAAAAACCGAGGTCGAATGGTAAAAAATTATTCAAAATTGTAAGCTCATAAAATATAATTAAAGGTTAGAAACTTAATAGTTCAAATAAAATTCCGGCGACAAAAATCAGCACTGGACTAATACTTTTTAAACAATCATATCTCATACTTATGCTTCAACATTTCCCACTATCAAAACGTTTACTATGCCTTTGTGCCGTATTCTCATTATGCATCTTTGGAAGTTGTAATTCATCATCAGAACCTGCTTCACAAAAAAACGATGCAGTTCAAAATGAAGATGGATTTGTTAACCTTTTCGATGGTAAAACCCTTGATGGTTGGGAGGGAGATACCGCAGTTTGGAAAATGGTGAATGGCGTTGTAACCGGCCAGGTAACGGCTGCTTCCACCCCTTTAAAAGCTAATACCTTTCTTATATGGAAAGGCGGCTCGCCCGCCGACTTCGAACTTAAAGGAGCGTACGAAATTTCTGCCGAAGGCAATAGTGGCATCCAATACCGCAGCAGTGAAGTAGAGAATGTTCCCTACGGATTAAAAGGTTACCAGTTCGATATAGATGGAGCAAATCAATATACCGGTCAAAACTATGAAGAGCGTGAGCGCTGCATTGTAGCCTTCCGGGGACAAAAAGTTACCTTGCCTGAAGTGACAGAACCAGTGTCTTCACTTGCAAAAGGTAATGTCTGGACACCATCAATTGTAACAGGTTCATTAGGCAATGCTGATTCATTAAAAGCAGACATAAAGGAGGGCTGGAATGAATTTCATTTAATAATAAAAGGTAATCACTTACAACATTACATTAATGGAATTTTGATGTGCGATATAACCGATAACGATACTACCAATCGCAAATTCTCCGGATTGTTGGGATTGCAAATGCATGCCGGGCACATAATGAAAGTGGAGTTTAAGAACATGATGTTAAAGGAAATCAAGTAACGACGATAGCTTATAAGAGTTTTGCCGCTGATTATGAAAAATACTGACGCTATAAGGAAAGTGAAGTCAGGGTTACCCGGTTAAAATTGAAATAAAAAATTAGAATTTGTTATAGCTGAAGGTTAGCTAAAAATTTGCAGGCCCTAAGCTTTTACAATGTCAAAACTGTGCACACCATTTTGCGCCTCGTAAATAATTTGCAGGTGGTTTACATCGGCAATTTTTTTTACGATAGCCAACCCCAGCCCGTTTGATCGTTCATCGATGTCTTTCGAACTGTTCATGCGCATAAATAATTTTTCAGTGGATATCGGCTTCACCGTACTGGTATTACTGATATGATAATTCTTTGCAGAAATGATAATGTCTATGTTTCCGCCATTATAATTGTATTTAATGGCATTGCCAAGCAAGTTTGTGATCAACGAATCAGCAAGAATTGGATGCAGTTTAATAATGAAATCGTCTTGAAATGTTGTTTTGATCATCAGTTGCTTTTCTTTAATAAATTCGTCAAAAAGACGTAGGTACTTTTCGGTTATGGATACCAAACTTATTTCTTCTGAGGTTTCATATTGATTGTTCTCTATTTTAGCTAACAATAATAAGCCCTCATTTAAATTGCTTAACCGTCTAAGCGTGGTTACTGACAGTAGGATGGATTGCACCTGTTCTTCCCTTAGATTATTATCCTGTAGCAGCAACTCGAGTTTACTTTGAACCACAGCAACAGGTGTTTGCATCTCGTGTGCAGCATTTTCTGTAAACTCTTTCATGTTCACATAGTCCTTATACATTTTACCGGTCATGTAATTCAGGGAAGCATTCAATTCATTAAATTCCTCGGTATTCGTTTTTTCAAAATGGATGGCTTCCATTTTTTGTAGTTCCGCGCTTCGTATTTTATTTAGCGAATGCCTGAAAGGTTTCCATAATCTTTTGCTGATTGCCCAATTGAAAATTAATGTAGCACCAAATAATCCAACGAATACAAACAACATGATCCGGGTAACAGCTGTTACCAAAGCCGTCTTTTGTTCCTGTGATTGCCTGATGGTAATCTGATAAGAATTGCCATTAATGGCAACCACCTGCGATAACTGACGGTAAGGGATTTTATCACGTCCCTTTATGCCGTATCCATAAGTATTGGTAAGTGTCGGATCGCTGGCAGGTGCATCATCAGTAGGAAAAATTGAAAGGTCAGGTGTTTTTAAAATAAAAGTTGTTCCATTCTCTGCTTCAGTTTCAAGATATTGAGTCCACACCATTTCATCGCTTATAAGTTCTTTATCGCTGCGGTAATTTATTTCTTTGCTGAATTGATCAAACAAATAAAATCCTGCTAAGGCCAGCATAGGAACCAATGCGGCTAAAAAGTATAAGGTGGTTTTTGTAAGAAGCTTCATAACTAATCCCGGATGACTAAAAGGCAACTAATTCCCATTAATTATCAGTAAATCTATATCCTGAACGATACACGGTCTTAATATAGTCGCCACCTTGTGCATCCAACAATTTCTTTCTCAGGTTTTTTATATGTGTATAGATGAAATCAAAATTACTTACATGCATATATTCATCGCCCCAGATGTGTTCTGCTATCGCTCCTTTGGTTAGCAGCCTGCGCTGGTTAGCAATAAAATATTCGAGTAGCTGGTATTCTTTTTCCGTGAGATCGACAGGTTTATTATTCACTGTAACTCTTTGCGCTTCGGCATCAAGCTTAATTTCATTAAAAGTGATCACTTTGCTACCTCCAAAATTTCTTCGTCTTATTATTGCGTTTATCCTAGCCGTTAGTTCAGACAAATAGAAGGGCTTTGCAAGGTAATCATCAGCTCCCAAGTCCAGTCCTTTCAGTTTATCTTCCAGGGCATTTTTTGCAGAAATAATAATAATACCAGCTTTCGACTCCATATACTTTATTTCTTTCACGATATCTAATCCACTTCCAAAAGGCAAGCCAATATCTACAACAATACAATCATAAACGAATTGAGTAATTTTCTCTTTTCCTTTTAAATAATCGCTAACAGCTTCGCAGATAAAGCCCTGGTGTTCCAGGTATTTTAAAATAGATTCCTGCAGTGCCTGTTCATCTTCTATTATAAGAATTTTCATTATCAATATATTATTCCGGTTGCGAGCAACGAATGAATTTGCTGCAAAGTTACTAACCTTACAACGGGCAATTTGGTTTACTGGTAATGAATTCTATGCCATAATTTGGCACCTAAACCTTATTAAAAAACCCGTCTCTCATGAGACGGGCATGGATTTCATAGGATTACAGTATTCTTAATTTATTTCATTGCAAGAAAAAAACCGATTTCCTCGTGTTGACACTGACAAAACTACTTATAATCCTATTAATGCTTTATTGGTCAGGATCCTGTTGGTCCTGCTGTTGTTGTTCTTGCTGCTGCAGCAGTTGTTGCTGTTGCGGATAATTGCCCGCTGAACCTTTTAATATCGCTGTCGTATTATTTTCAACTCCATTGCGCATGTAGGTAAGAACTATCTTATCACCGGGACGGAAAGCTGAGATTTTTCCAACTAATTCGGTTCCCGTATTAATAGTTACTCCATTTAATTTAGTAATAAAATCACCTTTCTGAATACCGGCTTCGTCTGCGGCACTACCGTTAGCGACATCAATTATATATACACCATTGCCATTGGGAATATTATTTTTTTGGCGGTCAGCCTCACTCATCTCGTCGTTTCCAAACAAAATACCGAGGTAAGCTCTTTTGGCGCTGCCGTATTTTATAATATCACTTGCCACTCTTGCTACCAGGTTAGAAGGAATTGCGTAAGAATATCCTGCAAAAGAACCTGTAGGTGAAGCAATAGCGCTGTTGATGCCAATTAGATCACCGTTAGTATTAACCAAAGCACCGCCACTGTTACCGGGGTTAACTGCCGCATCTGTCTGAATAAAAGATTCAATTGGTGCATTGCTGCTGCGATCATTGATACCGAGCGTTCTTGCTTTGGCACTTACAATGCCGGACGTAACGGTCGTTTCAAGATTTAACGGATAGCCGATGGCGAGTATCCACTGACCTACGCGAACATCATCTGAATTGGCAAAACTGAGATGCGGAAAATTGTTCCCCTGAATCTTAACAACGGCCAAATCAGAACTTGGATCAGTCCCTATAACTTTTGCCTTATAATCATTCTTATCATTCAAAGTTACCAGTAATTCATCTGCATGGTCCACTACGTGGTTGTTTGTTACAATGTAACCATCGGCACTAACGATAACGCCTGATCCTGAGGCCACTTGTTGTGCATCGCCGCTGTTATTTCCATCGCCCTGTATAATCCCAAATGGATTAAACCCCTGGCTCCCCGCCGCTTTAAGCACTTTTATATGTACAACCGCCGGAGCAGCTTTAGCCGCTGCACTTTCAAAATCTGTCATGGGCACGCTGGCTGCATCACCAGTATATTTTGTTGTTTTAAAAATGGAAGAAGTTGCCGGAATGTTTGAAGCCAACAGATCATGTTGATGGTACTTACCATATATCCAGCCACTGCCGGCGAAAGTAGCTGCACTTACCAGAAGGACAGCGATGAATTGCTTAATTTTCATGTCGTTATTTTTTTTGATTATATAACAAATGTGAAACTTACTTATGTGGCAAATCTGTGGAAAATTGCAAAGAGGATGTTAAACGTAATAAGTCATAAACAACGACTCAATACGTGTCTCGCAATTATTTTCATGCGTTTAATCTTCATTTGCCCGTCACCGTTATATTCCTTAGGAATTGTTTCCTGACTCCTTCGTCTACTCATGAAACATTCTTTCAAAAATTTAACAAATAACTTTTTCAGGCAGCTTTTTTACACTATGGTACAACAGTTGTAACCTGTTAGTATCATTTGTAATTTCAAATCAACATTAGAGGGTCGGTTTGTATTCATCATAAAATGGTCGTTAAAGATGCAATAACAACTCCGGGCCTTCACATAGCTATATTGAGTTTACATGTATTCTTAAAGGCAACCGATGCAAAGGCAACTACAGCTGGGTTATGCGTCCGTTGATCTTATAAATATGGGTAAAAAATTACCCTCGACCCATTTTTAAAATATTTAAAAAGATTCCTGGTATGTCACATGTTAATTTTAAATGCAACGTCACTCACGCATCTGTCAACTTACCCCATTTTTGGGAACACACAGTGGGCAGCAGCCACGCAACGATGGCTTTGCGTGCTGATTGGCAACAACAATTAACTCGATGTAACAGGGAACTTGGCTTCAGGCATGTGCGCTTCCACGGTATTCTTTCGGATGACATGGGCACGTTGGTGAACCAACAAAATGCCCTCGTTTACTCATTTTTCAATGCGGACCAAATTTGTGATTTTTTACTTTCTATCGGTATGCGCCCCTTTGTGGAATTTTCATTTATGCCAAATGCGTTGGGCTCCGGTTCTGAAACAGTTTTTCATTACAAAGGAAATGTGACCGCGCCCAAAGATTATCACAATTGGGAAACGCTGATACAAAAATTGGTGCAACATTGGGTGCACCGATATGGACTCAATGAAGTGAGCCAATGGTTTTTTGAAGTTTGGAACGAGCCAAACCTCGATGCTTTCTGGAAAAAAACACAGGCTGATTATTTTAAACTTTATCACCATACTGCTACTGCTATTAAGAGTGTACACAAGTGCTTACAAGTAGGCGGGCCCGCTACTGCCGACAATGCATGGATAACAGAATTCGTGAATTACTGCAATAAGAATGATGTGCCTGCTGACTTTATCTCCACGCATCACTACCCTACAGATGCTTTTGGCAAACCGGGTGATGATACCATTACGCAGCTTGCGAAAAGCCGGCGCAGTGTGTTGCAAAAAGAGGCGAAGAAGGTGAAAAAACAGGCATTAGGTAAGCCATTGTATTATACAGAATGGTGCACCTCTTCCAATCCCTTTGATGAACTGCATGACATGCCTTATGCCGCCTGCTTCATTATTAAAACGGTAATTGAGGCGAATGGAATTGTAGACGGATACAGTTACTGGACCTTCTCCGACATCTTTGAAGAAAATTATTTTTCATCTATTCCTTTTCATGGTGGCTTTGGCCTGCTGAATATTTATGGAATTCCTAAACCTGCCTACCGTGCATACCAATTGCTCCACAGGCTTGGCAACGAAATATTAAAAGTTTTTGGCAAGCATGATACGGTAGATGTTTGGATGGTGCGTAAAGACAAGGCAATACATATTATACTCACCAACTGGGCATTGCCGCTTCATCCTATTAAAACAGAAATCGTAAAATTGCAAATAGATAAGATTAAAAAAATAAAGACTGCGTTTATAGAAAGAATAGATGACGATCATGCAAATGCAAGAAAAACATGGCTGACTATGGGCAGCCCCGGAAGCCTAACACCTAATCAAGTCTCAGCGTTAGAAACAGCTTCTGCTCTTGTAATGGAGCCATTTAAAACCAGCCAGGAAAAAGGTAAATTATTGATGACTGTGTCATTACCACCTCAGGGAGTCGCTTTTATAACATTGGAAACTGAATGAAACAATCAAAAAGATCAAAAGAATCACCCTATACATATCCACAAGGTTCGGATGATGAAATGCTTCATGTTTTGCAACGCGAAACCTTTGCCTATTTTTTAAAAGAGGCAAATGACACAACCGGGCTGATTGCGGATAAAACACAACCCGGAACTCCTGCAAGTATTGCAGCTACAGGCATGGGAATCAGCTGCTACGTGGCAGGCGTTGAACGCGGCTTTATAACACGGGCTGAAGCCATAAAAAGAACGCTGAAAGTTTTAAAATTCTTTAATAACAGCTACCAGGGAACCGAAGCGGATGCAACAGGATATAAAGGATTTTATTATCACTTTCTTCACATGGAAACCGGGAAGAGGGCCTGGAAAAGTGAACTCTCCACCGTGGATACGGCCATATTATTAGCCGGGATATTGACGGCAAGATATTATTTCACAGGTGACAATAAATCCGAAGTTGAAATACGCGATTTAGCTGATGCACTCTATGCACGGGTGGATTGGCAATGGGCGTTAAACGGGAAAGATTCTATTTCGCATGGCTGGAAACCTGAGTCTGGTTTTCTTCGTTTCCGCTGGAATAAAAAATATAGCGAGGCACATATTATCTATATACTGGCTCTTGGGTCTCCTACTTTTTCAATTAGTTCTGCCGGCTATAAAAAATGGACTTCTACTTTTGAATGGAAAAAATTATATGGTATAGAATGTATTTATGCCGGCCCGCTCTTTATTCACCAGATGTCTCAAATTTGGCTGGATTGCAAGGGCATCTATGATGATTTGAATAGAGAGATTGGTATTGATTATTTTGAAAACAGTCGACGTGCTACATTAGTTCAGCAAAAATATGCTATAGATAATCCGCTGGGCTTCGAGCATTATGGAGAAAACGGTTGGGGATTTACTGCGAGCGACGGTCCAGGGCCAGCTACCCGAAAGGTTAACGGTGTTAAAAGAAGATTTTATAATTATATAGCAAGAGGCGCTCCCTTCGGACCGGATGATGGGACCATTTCACCGTGGGCTGTTGTATCTTCCCTCCCGTTTCTGCCAAAGGTTGTGCTGAGCACAATGTGTCATGCTATAGAAAAGCTTGATTTTGAAAAACATCATGCATATGGTTTTGATGCCAGCTATAATCCAACCTTTCCGGAGAAGAATACGAAGTCCCATAGCTGGATTTCTGAATGGCAATTCGGATTGAACCAGGGGCCGGTTATTTTAATGATTGAGAACTATAGATCAGGATTGATATGGAACATCATGAAAAAATGTCCGCATATTAAAGATGGTTTGCGCAGGGCTGGTTTCAGCGGTGGCTGGCTCGACGAAGAAATATCAAAAAAAATCGAATAATAAAAATATCACCTTTAGCAGGAAAATCGGCAAAACTAAATATACTAGTCAACAATACACCCTCTTGTTTTAGATGATTACGCAGAAAAACCTGGTGCATCTGTGGCTGCTAAAAAAGTTTCGTTTGGAGCGGCTGGTCATTACGATCCTCATTCAAAAATCTTTTTAACGAAAATCATCTTCTTGCTATTATACAAGCCATTTGCATCGGAATATAAAGAATTTCTTGTTGATGAAGCGATTAAAGCGTATACGATACACCGTTATGATTTTCCGAATAACGATGTCACCGATCCTGGAATTATTATTGACATGGAGACCATTCGTCATGCAAAAATAAAGTTGGGTGTTGATCCTCGGGGCGGAACACCATTGCATCTTTCGAATGTCTCATCAGTTTTGAATCAAAGTGAAAGAATATGAAAATTAGTCACCTCAACTATTTTTTAAATAAAGAAGCCTTATAAAGCAGTTACTTTATAAGGCTTCTTGAGTGCCCGGGACTGGATTCGAACCAGCACATCCTTGCGAACGCTGCGACCTGAACACAGTGCGTCTACCAATTTCGCCACCCGGGCTTAGTTAGTTTGAAAATGTGAAAATAATGCAATTTGAAAATGGATTGCAGATTTGATTCATAAATTTTCACATTGAGAAATTGAGCCATCTTCAAATTATTTATACACTCACATTAAAATCTCGCAATGCATCATTGAGGCTTGTTTTTTTATCCGTGCTTTCCTTACGTTTTCCGATGATGAGCGCACAACTAACGTTATATTCCCCCGCCGGAAATTTCTTTAGATAACTTCCCGGAATTACAACACTACGGGCCGGTACTACGCCTTTGGTTTCTACTGGATCGTTTCCGCTCACATCAATTATTTTTGTGGACTGCGTCAGTACTACGTTAGCGCCCAATACAGCTTCTTTCTCCACTCTTACACCTTCAACAACTATGCAACGACTGCCAATAAAACAACCATCTTCAATAATAACCGGGCTTGCCTGCAAAGGCTCCAGTACGCCTCCAATACCTACGCCACCACTCAGGTGTACGTTCTTTCCTATTTGCGCACAACTGCCAACTGTTGCCCAGGTATCCACCATCGTTCCCTCTTCAACATAAGCGCCAATGTTTACATAGCTGGGCATCAACACCACATTTTTTGCCAGGTAAGCGCCATAACGGGCAACGGCGTGAGGTACGGCACGAACCCCCAATTCTTTGTAATTACTTTTTAATTTCATTTTATCATAAAACTCAAATGGTGGTAAAGTATAAGTTTCCATTTGCTGTATGCCGAAATACAAAAGGATAGCCTGTTTTACCCATTCATTTACTTTCCATCCGCTACTACCGGGTTCGGCTGTACGAAGAGCGCCTTTATCTACTTTTTCAATTACACTGCGTACAGCATTGCTGTACTTTTCGTCTTTCAGTAATTCGCGGCTGTTCCATGCTTCCTTAACAAGATTTTCTAAATCCATATTTTGATTTTTTGCAAACATAATGTGTAAACACAAAATATCTGCAAATGATTAATTGATAACTTTGCGGCACTTATGCAAAAAATTCTTGTAATACAAACTGCATTTACGGGCGATGTAGTATTGGCAACCGCGTTGCTTGAAAAGCTCCATCGCTTTTTCCCCAATGCGCAACTGGATTTTTTGGTAAGAAAAGGAAATGAAGGACTCTTAAACAATCATCCATTTCTGCATGAAGTATTGGTTTGGAACAAAAAAGAGAAGAAGAAAAAGAATCTCTTTCTTCTTTTAAAAAAAATAAGGAAAGAAAAATATGATAAGGTAATTAACCTGCAACGGTTTGTCTCAACCGGTATGCTGACAGCGTTCTCAGGAGCAAAAGAAAAGATTGGGTTCGATAAAAACCCTTTTAGTTTTCTATTTACAAGAAAAATAAAACACGATCTTTCGAATAAGAAACATGAGGTTGAAAGAAACAATGAATTGATCGCCCATTTTACAGATGAAAGTTTTACCAAACCACGCCTCTACCCTTCTGCAGCAAATTATATTGAAACACAAAAGTATACTTCGCAACCGTATGTTTGTATGATGCCGGCAAGTGTTTGGTTTACCAAGCAATATCCTGTAGATAAATGGATTGATCTCATCAACAGTTTCCCCGCGCAATACAACATATTTTTATTAGGTGGAAAAGAAGATGAAACATTGTGTAAAAAAATCAAGGCAGCTTTATCTACCGATAAGATTGAAATACTTGCAGGCAAATTAAATTTTCTTTCGTCAGTTGCTTTAATGAAAAATGCAGCAATGAATTATACTAATGATTCTGCACCCTTGCATTTTGCGTCCGCAGTTGATGCGCCGGTGACGGCGATTTTTTGTTCAACAATTCCGGCATTTGGTTTTTACCCCTTATCATCAAAATCGTTTATAGTTGAAACAAAAGAAAATCTGACGTGCAGGCCTTGCTCGCTGCATGGGCTGAAAGCTTGTCCACTAGGGCATTTTAAATGCGCACTTACTATTGAAACATCTCAACTATTATCAACTCTTTCGTAAAAAATATGGAAAAATTTGAAAGTGATATTATTAACTCAATAAATATTTTACAACTAGGCGGCATTATTTTATACCCTACCGACACTATATGGGGAATCGGTTGCGATGCCACAAATGCAGGCGCTATAAAAAGAATATACGAGCTTAAAAAAAGAGAAGAAAAAAAATCAATGATAATATTATTGGCGCATGAAGATGACATCAAAAAATATGTTCTGCATCCGTCAAAAAAGATTATAGATTTTATCGCCCGGCAAAAAACGCCAACTACGGCTATCTATAACAATGCCATTAATTTACCACGGGAACTCATAAACGCAGATGGAAGTATCGCCATTAGAATCGTTAAAGACGCATTTTGTGAAGCAATACTTCAGCATTTAAAAAAACCTTTAGTATCTACGTCCGCAAATATTTCGGGAGATGCACCGCCGAAAAATTTCGGCATGGTTAGTCCCAAAATAAAAAGCGGTGTTGATTATATCGTTCAACACCGCCAGGATGAAAATATTCTGCATCAGCCATCTTCCATTATCATGTTGGATAATAATGAAATTGTCAAAATCAGGTGACCTATAGAATGGACAGTCCAACACCCAACTGAATGGCAGATGCTTTCCATGCTGCACTGCTCATAATGTGATTGATATCCGTCATTCCGCCGACATATCTTCCATATATCCTGAATTTAAGCAACCTCAATTGTAAGCCACCTACCAGCGAAAAATCGCCTGTTTTAAAAGCATTCTGTCCGTTTTGTAAGAGATTATCATTCTCGTTCATCAAAACGCCAAACTGCGGGCCTGCCTGTATTGTAATTATTTTATTCACATTATAATTAAGCAATAGCGGAATACTGAGATATTTCAATTGTATTGAACTGGCATTCTTTACTTTGAACACATCACTAAAACTTGATGTTGTATCATTGTTGATCTGGTTAAACAATACCTCTGGCTGAATAGCAAATTTTTTGCTTAAAGGAATGGTCGCATAGGCTCCGGCATGATAGCCTAATGCGAATTCATCTTTAAATGCCTGGCCTTCAATTTTACCGAGGTTGGCGCCGGCTTTAATTCCCAAACTAAACTGGGAAAAGGCAGAGGAGCCAATAAATAGCAATAAAGCAAACGTGAGAAGTGTCGTTTTCATAATAAGTGATTTTTAGGGTGATGATTCAATTAATATGCCATAGAGCATATTAAAAAGTTATTCCGATATTAAAATTAAATATTTGGGTAAACCTGTTATCATTCGTATCTGGTAAATAATAGTTAAGATAAAGGTCGGGTTCAAAATAAAATTTGCCTATAGAGTAATTGACATCAAGGTCAAAGCCAAGTGATTGCAACCGGTAGCTATTGTTGTTTCCCTGGGATTGAAAATGACGTATTCTTGTTAAAGCCTTTTTAGTATAGGAATTGTAATAATCAAGACTGCTGGTATGGGTCATCACATACTTATTGATTCCACTAATCAAAGAAAGTTGTGGCGTAATAATTATCCCGTCTTTAATGGTAAACAAATTATAAAACAGGAAAGAATGCTCAACACTTGCGGCGACCGAATAAGATGAAATTTTAGCACTAACGGTATCACTGTACACGATATGAAACAAACGATTTAAAATACTGATCGTGGTGTCGATATGAACCGATTGATCGAACTTGCCTGTAGAATATCCAACTGAAATTCCTGGCTTCAACCATGGCTTTTTAAAAAGAATATTACCGTAAAATTCATTTTGTATTGGTGAAGTATAATTCGTGTATTTACTCTTCTCAAAATAATGGGTATAAGACACCAACACATCCGCAATTTTGCCTTTTTTATAACTAAAAGATGGAGTCAGTGTGTATTGATAGAAATCTGTTTTATTGTTGTCATTCAATAAGAAGCCGGCAAATGAAATACCGAAACCACTTTTGTGATAATATCCCACAGAAGGACTAAATACAAATCTTTGAGAATTTTGTAACGATTCGATTGATTTATCCTGGCTGCTATAAAGATTATTACCTACACCAACATTTACGCGGAAGTAACTTGGATTTTTATCGTAATTATTTATCATTTTAAGCATTTCATCATTTTGCAACAAAGAATCCAGAATGTGTTGATCTGAAGGACTTAGCTGCCCGTCCGATTTTGAAAACATAAAAATTCCTGTAAGAAAAAACAATAAAATTCTTCGCATAGGTGGTAAATTAAAAAAAATGCCATTTCATTACAGGAGCAATTCTATCCTTTTCAAAAGACCTCCTGGAACAGACTCCAAAAATATAATTAAGTTTAATCAGTAGTTGATAAACAAGTGATGACGACTTCAAAATATCACCTGTTAACAAGCCATGATTTATTACTATCAGGCTAATAGCATACCTTTGCGCCCAAAATAAAATTTAAAAATGAATGAATTTGAAGGTCTTGGGTTGAATGAAAACCTTGTTAAGGCTGTTACTGATCTTGGTTTTGATACGCCCACTCCTATACAAATTAAGGCGATTCCTATTTTATTATCGGGCACTACAGATTTTGTAGGACTGGCACAAACAGGAACCGGAAAAACAGCAGCCTTTGGGTTGCCCTTATTACAGTTAGTTGAAGCTGAAAACAAGTACCCACAGGCATTGATCGTATGCCCTACCCGCGAGCTTTGTTTACAAATATGCAGCGACATCCAGGACTATAAAAAATATTCACGCAATATTCTTGCGGAACCAGTATATGGTGGCGCTTCTATTGTGATGCAAATACGTGCACTCAAAAAAGGAGTTCACATTGTTGTCGCTACGCCGGGCCGGCTCATTGATATGATAGAAAGAAAAGCTATCGATCTGCAAAAAGTGAAATATGTTGTGCTCGACGAAGCAGATGAAATGTTAAATATGGGTTTCAGGGACGATATTGATTTCGTTCTAAAAAATACAATTAACCGGCAAAGCATCTGGCTTTTCAGCGCCACAATGCCTTCATCTGTTCGTGAGATCTCGAAAAATTTCATGCGCAGTCCGCAGGAAGTAACCGTTGGCAAAAAAAACACCGCCAATGTAAACATCGATCATCAGTACTTTATAACACCTGCCCAATCGAGATTTGAAACTTTGAAAAGGCTGATAGATTTTAATCCCGGCATTTACGGAATTATTTTTACCCGTACAAAGGCAGACGCCCAGGATATCACAGAAAGAATGGTAAAACAAGGCTATGATATTGAGGCCTTACATGGTGATCTAACGCAACAGCAACGGGATAAAGTAATGCAAAGGTTCAGGGAGAAAAGTATCCAGCTATTAATTGCTACCGACGTTGCTGCCAGAGGTATTGATGTGGAAGGAATAACACATGTTATTAATTTTGAATTACCTGATGACATAGAGGTTTACACACATAGGGCCGGACGTACAGCAAGGGCTGGCAAGAGTGGTATTTGCATATCCATTTGCCACAGCAGGGAAGCATTTAAAATCCGCCAACTGGAAAAAATGGTGAATGCACAGTTTCACCGGCTTGATATACCGAGCGGAAAAGATGTATGTCGCAAACAGTTTTTCTTTTTTATGGATAAACTTATTAATGCCGATACATCTTATGGTGATTACGAAACTTACATGCCCGACCTGCAAAAGAAATTTGCTGACATAAGTAAAGAAGAAGTATTAAAGCGAGTTGCCGCACTTGAGTTTGATCATTTCTTAAAATATTATGAAAACGCCGACGACCTGAACGCAAGGACTGATTCGAGGGAAAGAAAATTTGATAATAATAATAACCGTGGTGATCGCGGAGCCCGTAGAGAAAGACCGTCTTATAACAGGGATAACGGATTCACAAGATTATTCATTAATCTTGGTACAAAGGATGGTTTTTATAAAGCCAGCTTTTTACAATTCATTTTAGATGAAAGCAATCTTAAAAAAGAAGTGTTAGGTAAAATTGATCTTCGGGATATGAACTCCTGGGTGGAAATAGATAAATCGGCAGCCGGAAAAATGATTAAAAGTATGGACGGGAAAAAATACAATGGACGATTGATTAGAATGAACGAAGCGGACGGCGGTTTTAAAAGACCCCCAAATGAGGGCAGAAAAAGAATTCCTGTGAATGAAAACAGGTATTAATTCCTAATTCTATTTTTTATTTTTTATAACCACTTTCAAAGCATTTGTATTAAATGCTTTTTTTATTTCAGGCAGATAACTTTACTTCGTTATCCCGGTTGTTTATCGCACTCAAATATTTTTACATGAAAAATATTATCAAATTATTGTTTTGCTTCCTGATAGTTTCAATTCCATCCTCGTTTCTTTATTCTCAATCAACGGCCGATTCATTGCTCAATTTTATTAAACAAAATAAAGCGAGGTCTTCTCTTTTTCTAAGAAAAAACGATACGGTAATTGCCCAACTAAATGAAGATAAATTAATGCCGTTGGCCAGCACCGTAAAAATTATTGTAGCAATTGAATTTTCCAAACAGGCTGCTCATAATGTTTTTGATGAAAATGAACGGGTTCCCTTAAGCGAACTGGACAAATATTATTTACCAAATACTGACGGTGATGCACACCCGAAATGGGTAGTATACGAAAGGCAACTGGGCCATATAACAAATGACAGCGTGAAATTAATTGACGTGGCAAGAGGTATGATTATCTTCAGCAGCAATGCCAATACCGAGTATCTCATGGATCTGCTGGGATTTGAAAATATACAAAACAACCTGCAACTTTTAGGCCTGACGAAGCATACACCCATCTACCCTTTGGTGTCTTCGTTATTCTTATACCAAAATCCCAAAAAAATAGCTGAGGATAAAATTATAAGAGTGATTGAGAAATTAAGTAACGAAGATTATGCACGGGCTGCATTCTTAATTCACAATGAATTAAAGAACGACAGTAACTACAAGAAAAAATTCCGCCCACAGGATCTCACCTTAAAAATGCAAAAAGAATGGAGCGACAGGTTGCCTTCATCCACCACTAAAGAGTATGTGCAATTGTGTTCCATCCTTAATAACAGGAAATATTTCGATGAAAAGACCTATTCGATACTCGCTGCAGTATTGGAAACATTAATGGAAGCCCCGGCAAATAAAACATGGCTTTCGCATGCTGGCATGAAAGGAGGCTCTACCATTTTTGTACTTACAAAAGCATTGTATGCAACGCTTGAGAATGGAACCAGGATTGAAATGGCTTATTTTTTTAATGATCTCACCGGTGAAGAAAACGTCAGGCTGCAAAAATGGATGAACGATTTTGAAATAAAGATTTTAACCGACGAGAATTTCAGAAAAGAAATGATTTTCTAAAATGATGGTGGTTTTTTGCATCATACAAACCGCGTCTTACGTCGCAGATAATACATCAAATCTTCCCAAATTTTTCATAATACGCCATTAGAGTCGCAATCACTTCGTTATAACTGCCAAGGCCTTTGGGCTGCTGGTTGGCTAACAAATATTTACCATATAGCCAGCTTATTACGGGTTCAAAAAAACTCGTATATTTTTTATTGAAACGGCGCCATTCCAATAGGTCTGCTTTTACTGCGGGAATCAATTTTGCTGCAGCACTTTTGGCGGCTATTGAATCAAAATAAAATACCTCACGGTTAGCATAGACGAAAAGGTCCAGGTAAGTTGAGTATTGAAAAAGTGTGTCATGAGAATTTGCAGCGGCCAGGTATCCTGAAAAGTTAGCTTCATTTTCTTTCGCATATCCGAGTTGATGTCCCATTTCGTGCAAAGTGATGTAGGGACGCAAAAATTTTGGAACCGTAGTGTTTACCTGTGCTTCGCCCGTGAAAGGATTGTAATAACCCGTAAAGCCAACGTAATCGCCCAGCCACCCGTATAAAGAAGATTTTATTGAACTATTCTTATAACGAATCAAAGGATAAACGTCTGCGGCTTCTTCATAACATTTCTTTGCTCTTTCGAATAGGTCTTTGTTACCTGGATAGACAATCTTCCCCTCAATCATTGCTTCTTTGGTTTCGTTTACTTTTTGCAGCAGCAACTGCTGTATCATTACCAAGTGAGCAGTATCATATTTAATCTTCGGCAAATTCAATTGCCATGCAATTCCTTTTCGGTTATAATTTAATCCCCAGAAAATATTGAAAACAATATAAACGCTGGCAAAGACTAAAACGAGCTTCCACAATTTATTAACGAGCACATGCCACGTGAGTTTTCTTTTAATAAGAAGTCTTAGGTTTTTTATCAGTTTCCAAGCTATCCAGCCTCCAGCGACCAGGTATAAAATATCTCCAAAACTAAAAGGTACCCAGCCGAACAGAAATCTGAGAACAATTGAAAATGAATGGTAAAAATCGTTTGTATAAAAATGTTCGATTCCCTCATTGCTTTGGCCCCATAATTTTATTCCAATTACCAACACAAATGCTATTAACCAAATCCATTTTTGTCTTTTAAAATCGCTGAAAATATTCATAGAATTAAGGAACGGAATTTAGAACCAAAATCGATCAACGTGCATTCATCAATGGCCGAAGTTAGTTGAAAGAGTAAGTTTAAAAGGATTTTAAGAGCTGAGATTGTGCAAATGTCTAATTTTGCTGCGTTTTTGTGAAAAAAATTAATTGATTTTCCTTACCTTTGCCCCCCTTTTAATTTGATATCATGGGAAACAGGCGCAAGTTTGACATTGCCTTCGTTGGTTTAAAGCCTGGAATTCATGAGTTTAACTACGAGGTAGATCAAAAGTTCTTTACAGATTACCAGCAGGATAGTGGTGCCGCAATCGAATTCAACGACTGTGAAGCAATCATAAAACTGAAGCTCGAAAAGAATACGTCATTTATGATGTTGAAGTTTGAAGTGGGCGGCAGTGTAAATGTTATTTGCGACCGGTGCGGAAACGCGTTAACGATGAATCTTTGGGACGAATTTAACATGGTGGTAAAGCAAGTTGAAAACCCCGACGAGATGAATGAAAGTGAAGAAGATCCCGATATTTATTATATATCGAGAACTGAAAGCCATCTTCATCTTGCAGACTGGATTTATGAATTTGTATCCCTGAGTATTCCGATGCAGCGAATGTGTAGCGAACAGGAAATGGGTGGGCCTCAGTGTAATAGAGAAATACTCTCTATGCTAAAAAAAATGGAGTCGGGAGTAATTGAAAATAATCATCCCCTGCAAAAGGGACTAGAACAGTTTAAGAAAAAAAACAATTAATTTATATTTTAATCTACGGTTATGCCAAATCCAAAACGCAGACATAGTCAGCAAAGAAGTGCCAAAAGAAGAACACATTATAAAGCCGATGCTCCAACTTTGAGCGTTGATAGCACTACCGGCGAAACGCATGTACGCCATCGTGCACATGTAAATGAAGGAAAGCTTTACTACAAGGGAAAAGTAGTTGCAGAGAAAGCGCCTTTGAAAGCCTAATCAATCGGTTCTACATATTTATGATATCCAAAAATAAAGTTTGAGTAACTTCAACTTTGTTTTTGGATTTTTTATTTGAAGTAAACGCAATGAACGTTACTTTTATTAAAAACATCATCAGTTAACTTATTATTATGAATATTGCACTTGATATGATGGGTGGGGATTTTGCTCCATTGGAGGCCGTAAAGGGTATTCAACTTTTTCTTTCGCAACCGCAACCGCAGGTAAACCTTGTTCTAATTGGCAATGAACAAAAAATAAATCCTCTTTTAACTGAATACAAAATAGCTTCTGAAAATATTAAAGTGGTTCATGCCGACCAGGTGATTGAGATGCACGAACATCCCACAAAAGCCTTAAAGGAAAAGCAACAATCTTCTATTGCAATTGGATTTCATTTATTAGCAACTGGAAAGGTAGATGCATTCATCAGCGCAGGGAATACCGGTGCCATGATGGTGGGTTCATTATTTAGTATTAAGGCAATTGAAGGAGTACAACGACCAACCATAGGCGCATATCTGCCTAAAGAAAACGGCGAGCTTTCTTTGTTGGTTGATGTTGGGCTTAACAGTGATTGTAAGCCTGAAAATTTAAGCCAGTTTGCTATACTTGGCTCTTTGTTTGCAAAACATATTTTGAATATCCCTGATGCACGTGTTGCCTTGGTAAATTTAGGTGAAGAAGAAGGAAAAGGAAATCTCCTTACGCAAGCCGCGTATCCGTTACTGAAAGAAAACAATCAAATCAATTTCATTGGAAATGCCGAGGGACGAGATCTTCTAAAGGATAAGGCTGACGTTTACGTGTGTGACGGATTTACCGGAAATGTTATTTTAAAATTCGCAGAATCTATTTATGATATCGTACAAAACAGGAAGATTAATGATGAGCATTTTAACCGCTTTAATTTTGAAATTTATGGTGGCGTTCCTGTTTTGGGTGTAAACAAACCCGTGATTATCGGTCACGGCATTTCGCATGCAAAAGCATTTGACAATATGATTAAAATTGCGAAGAAAATGCTTGATGAAAATTTGATCGATAAGATGAGAAGTAGTTTTTCCCATTAAATTTATAACGACAAATTTGCAATTATCAGTAAAGTGTGCATTTATTTGCCGGCAAAAGTTTCGCCGCTTTATTTCGTGGCCTTTACCCGATATCGCTAGCTTAAAACGCAATTTTAAAGAAGGCATTTCTATATTTTCAGATATTGAAATCCTGGAAACAATTTCCCGGCGCAGGTGGGTGAAAGCCTAAAGTTATAATCAATATAAAAGGTGTCAGTCGCCCCTCAACCTTATCCTTTATTTACTATTTTTACTACAGTCATATTTCAAAATGCCGGATGATTTGCAACAGGAGAACTTTACGATTTTTGTTTATACTCTGCACCTTTTATTCGTTGCATTTTTCCTTGTATGCGCAAATGGATACAATTCCTAAAAAGTCAATTTCAGATACCATAGCTAAAAGGCCGAAATCGGATTCAATGATAAGAATATCGCTCGACGAATATCTGAAAACGCGAAAGGGGCTCGTTGGCAAAATGTTTAAGGGCTTTACAAGAGATACAACCCCTATAAAAAAAGCCAACAATCTAAGAAGAAATGATGCACCCTATAAACTTTTTGAAGGAGCTGTTATCAGGAAGATAATAATTAAAGATCTTCCTTTTGGTATTCCACTTACCGATACTTCAAAAAAAGTGGTTACCGCATTCACTAAAATTGCTAATACAGTACACCATACCACACGAAGGGCAGTTATTCGAAATAACCTTTTCTTCAGAGAGAACGAGTTGCTCGTTCCTTACCTCATGGCGGATAACGAAACTTATCTTAGGCAATTACCTTACATACAGGATGCAGTTATAGATTTGGAGCCGGCGCATGACCTTAGTTTGGATTCAGTTGATGTATACGTTGTGGTAAAAGACCTGTTTTCCCTGGGTGGTTCTATTTCATCATTAGGATTAAAGAATACTGATGTGGCCGTTAGAGAAGATAATATTACAGGGTCAGGAAATGGTATTGTTATACACGGTTTATACGACATAAGCAGGCGAAGAAATTTCGGCGCTGGTATTGAATACATCTTGAGAAATATAGGCAACAGCTTTATAAATTTTAATTTTGGTTATCAAAGCTATTACCCAAATATAATAGGGCTTAAAGAAGAAAATCTTTATTTTATGAGGCTTACAAAACCCTTAATAAACCGTTATGCGCATTGGACATATGAGTTTGACGGATCTTATCATTCTACGAGGAATATGTATTCTTCTGATTCGATTTATTTAACAGACCAGCGGTACAGGTATTACAATGTGGATACATGGTTGGGATATAACATTAATTCCACTGGTTTCAGCACTACAGCTGAGGATAAAAAGCTAAGAAAATTAATAGGCTTACGGGTTATTGATCAACAATTCCAGGACATACCACTTAAGTATATTCCCCAATACGATTGGCGCTATGCAAATCTTACCGCAGCTATAGCATCATTATCTTTTTATCGGCAAAATTTTTATAAATCCCAGTATATATATGCATTTGGAATTAATGAAGATATTCCCGAAGGTCTGAATCTTACTCTAACGGCCGGGTACACGAAAAAGCAGAATTTATCTCGTCCTTTTTTAGGCTTTAATTATGAACGATCCACTTTCAATGCAAGAAATAACTACTTCAGCTATGCCATACGTGCGGAAGGTTACCTGGATCATAAAAAGTTTGAGGATATTAATTTGTTTGGAACCATTGATTACTTTGACCATTTAAAAGCTATAGGAAAAAAATGGAAGCAGCGCACGTTTGTTGATGTCGGCATTGCTAAACAAATCAATACAGTTCTCAACGAGCCATTATATATCAATAGTAAATATGGCCTGCCTGCATTTAGACGTGGGCCGGAAGGAGGCTCTCTTCGCACATCCGTAAAAGCAGAATCCGTTTTTTACAGTCCATGGGCATTAGAATCATTTCGCTTTGCACCTTTTATTTTTGGCAATGCCGGGCTGTTCACCCCTTATAACACTCCAATAAATACAAGTAATATCTACACAATTGTTGGAGCAGGTTTACGAACACGAAATGAGAGTCTTATTTTTGGAACACTTGAACTTAAAGGTTATTATTTTTTAAAGAAAAACATTAACAATGAGAATTGGCGGGTGGACATTAGTACTGATATAACTTTCAAATACAATACTCAATTAGTGAGGAAGCCTGACTTTATCCAGGTAAACTAATAATTTAATCCATACTAATCAGGGTCCTCCTATAATTCCGTAATGCACACTGGGCTTTAGTTTGGGGATAATTTATTGTACTAAAAACCCCGTAATGGCATAAAAAGTGCTCAAAACGGGGCAGACAAATACTTCCCAAATGTACCGCAATTTATTATTTGAACATCCTTACGATGTTCAGTTAGCAGCATTTTACAATACAGCTCTTGGGGAACTTTACCGGGCCATTCCATTCGATACGCTCAGCAAACAAGTTGCTACACCCAAGCGTGCAATAAGTGATAAAGGTTGTAAGCCCTGGTTTGACGTAAAGGGCGGGATGGCTTTGCAAATATTAAAATCCTATTACCGTTGCAGTGATGCCATGCTGATAGAACAACTCAATGGCAACTGGCAAATGCAAATGTTTTGCGGTATTCTTTTAAAACCAGGAGAACAGATAAAAGATAAAGACATTGTGGGCCGTTGGCGTTGTTTTCTTTCAAAAAAACTTGATATAGATAAGTTGCAAATCAGTTGCGTGCAGCACTGGAAGCCCTTCACAAACCCATACTGGCTTTTGTGATGCTACGGTTTATGAGAGTTACATCGAATATCCCACGGATGCAAAGTTGATATGGAAAGGATGTTGTGATGTATACCAGATGATAAAAAATAAGCGCCGGGAATTGAAGCTTCGCCACAGCCGGATCAATCATGAAAAGCGCAAAACACAATACCTGGGCTTTGCCAAACGCAGAAAGAAAAGCAGGAGGCAAAGCAAAAAGATATGCAGGCTGCTGCTCAAATACCTGGTTCGTTTAATGGAACAGTTAGATGATTTATTAAAGAAACATGCCGAAGTATTAAGCGGCAGCCAGTACCACCGGCTTACTACCATCACTAAATTAAAAGAACAGCAATGGCAACTGCACTTTGGCAAGCAGGCAACGGTGCCCGATAGGATTGTATCACTGCATAAACCGTATGTACGTCCCATTGTTCGTGGCAAAGAAGTAAAGCCGGTAGAGTTTGGCGCTAAAGTAAACATGCTATTGGTAGATGGCATCAGCTTTATAGAACACCTCAGTTACGATAACTTTAATGAAGGCACACGGCTGCAAAGCGCCATTCATCTGCAGAAGAGGTATTTTGGAGCCTGCCACCAAATGGGAGCCGATGCCATTTATGGCACCAACGATAACAGAACGTATTGTACTAAAAATAGTATAGCCACCAGCTTTGTACCCAAGGGCAATGAAGGCAAACTCAAAGAACAGAAAAGCCAAATGCGTTCCATTCTTAGTAAAATAAGAAGCACCGTATTGGAAGGAAGTTTTGGTAACGAGAAGAACCATTACCAGATGAATAAAATAAAAGCAAAGACACAAGGCAATGAAAAGGTGTGGATATTTTTCAGCCTGCTTACCTGCAATGCCTTGCAAATAGGCAAACGAATACAGGCAGCAAAAAAAGCAGCGCAACAACAGCAGTTGCAACCTGCAGCATAAAAAACAGCAAGACCAAATAACCGAAGAAGATCTATGTCTTGACAACAATAAAAAAAGAAAAATGAATAAGTAAAAACAAATTAACACCCATAAAAAGTAAAAAAATCATCCCAATGCAACTCTCACCTAACCCCAAATATTTCTCTGCTTGCAATTTCAGGAAGACCCTAATCAGACCGAAGTGCATAAAACAAAAAGCATCTGATTTCGCTCTTCTTATCATTCCGATTGCTCGGAATTCTAATTAAACTAACCTGATGCTTTTTTGCTGAAAGCTTTGATCTTTTAAGGGATTTTCCACTTCCAACTTTGTACCACTAAGATACATACACAATAGACGGTTTTCCAAATATTTTCACTGGTTGTTCTGCACCGGTTTTTCACAAAGTTATGCACATCACAAAGCTGAGGGATTGTTATCTATCTCAATGGTTTGGGTGGTGTTTTATCATTTTAAAAATATAGGGTATCGAAAAACATTATTTCATCGCCATCGAATTATGGAATTAAATGAATAAAATTATTTTGGTTATGCTTCCTGGTTATTTAGAAGATATCAGAGGAGGATTAAAGACACGCATTTTTAAGTACAGGTGTGAAATAACGTTGAAAAATGATTGGATTTAAACTTATTTTCTGTATTATTGTTGTTCCCCCTATAAGTTCCTTAATTAAACAGGTTTACCTGCTTTATAAAAGTTGTTGCGTCATTTCAAATGCAACAAATGCTTTTTTAAATTTTTACAAAGTCCTCTTAATTCAAAATCCTTAGTTAAAAATTGAAGTCTGCCTGGGATAATACTTTTGAGCTATAAATAAGTTATTCATTTAGATAAATGCCCCTTAGATCAACAAATAAAATTCCTTCTATAAAAGATTTACGGAAAGACAGCAACCTCATTGAAATCTGTCTCCGGGTAGTAAATAACGTCGACGCAATGCTCGCATATTGGGATGAAAATGAAGTGTGCAGATTTGCAAATAAAGCTTATATAAAGTGGGCTGGCAAATCGGGCGATGCCTTAATAGGCCAAATGAAAATGAAAGAGTTTTTGGGACCTCTTTACCCCGAAAACCGCCATTATATCAGGAAAGTACTATCTGGTAAAAAGCAGGTTTTTAAGAGAGATTTCAATTTGCCAGACGGATCAACTGATCACTATATTGTTACTTATACTCCTGATAAGATAAAGGGAAAAGTATTAGGTTTTTTTGTTCATATTGCCAATATAAACATGACAATGAAACTTGAGGAGAAGCTTATTGATTCTGAAATAGCGAAACGAAGAGAAGTGTTACGTTCAGTAATTGAAACCCAGGAAACAGAAAGAGAACTAATTTCTTATAAGCTGCGGGATAAAGTAAATCAAATTTTGGCATCATCTAAAATGTTGCTTGATGCCGGTGAAAAAAGCAAAGACGGCAAAACGTTTCTACCAACGATTTCCCAAAATATTCACGAAGCGATTGACGAGCTGAACATAATCAGTACTGATCTTTCTCCCTCTATTATTATGATGATCGGCCTTGTTGCAGGAATTAAAGAATACATTAACAAGTTTGAAGGAAGGCACCCCGTCTTAATACGATTTAATTGTTTGGATAAAAAGATAGAGAACCTCGCAATAAGCGACAAAATTTCTATATTCCGTGTTGTTCAAAATTACTTGTTATTAGCGTCAAACAGTCCGGCATGTAAAACGGTAACTATTGAAATTAGCCGTTTGAATGACAAATTAATTTTACGTCTTCAAAATAGCGATGTTAGCTTTAAGTTGCCTTTACGGAGCAAAGAATTCATTGATATTGAACACCGGCTGGAGTATTATGATGGTTCCTGGAAAAATTTCGTTGGAAAAAATAAAAACACGCTTCTTCTGGAATTTAGCATCCCCTCTTAAAATTAATAGTACTATCCGTTTTTGGGTTAATATCGTAAATAAACTATTAGTTGATTTAAGGAGAATATTCTGACAAATGGCTTTATAATTCAAACGCATTTAAATATCTTGTAATAAAATCTGCAATTTTGAGGATTCTATTCAGGAAATATTTTGAACTGACTTTTTGGATTACGGCTCTTGTCTCCTTAGCTGTTATGACTCCCGGCTGCGACTCTCATTATTCATTCTGTATATTTAAGTTTTTGGGACTAAAATTTTGTCCGGGTTGCGGTCTTGGCCATTCCATCAGTTATTTATTCCATGGAGATATTCATGAATCGCTTTCAACGCATCCACTGGGGATTTTTGCAGTAACTGTTCTCATCTGCAGGATATACAATCTATTTCGGCTATGCGTATTTTCTAAAACTATAAATTATTATCATGGACTTCAATAACACAAACCCGGTGAACCCAGTACTTTTAAAATATCTTTACGATATTACGCCGGAAGAATTAATTACTATTAACTCACGCACACAAGGCTTCGGTGATGATGAGTTAACTCATTTCTGCATGATTTATCGATCTAAAAGGAAAGACCCTCAGACAATTTTATTGTTGTGCCTGCTCGGCCTTGTATTTGTTGCGGGCATTCACCGCTTTGTGCTCGGACAGGTAGGCATGGGAATTCTCTATTTTTTTACAGGAGGTTTATGTGTTATAGGCACGATTGTAGATGCTATAAATCACAAGGATCTCGCATTGGAATATAATGGCAAAATGATTGCCGAAACTTTAACGATGCTGAATATGATCAAAAGATAAAATCATTTCATTAGGTTTCCCTTAGAATTATACTTTTTTATTAGCTGTAAAAAAACAACGCTTACTACTCATTATATACATTTTTCCAATCCTGACTAACCAACTCAATCCTGCTAACTGGATCATGATGAACCAGGCTGTAAATTTGACTGCAACGTCTAATTTCGTTGGACTAACGGTTTAAAAGAATTATATGTTGATACTGCAAAAGGCCACACTACAGGATATACCTCAATTAGAAATCCTTATAAACAGTGCTTACCGCGGAGATAGCTCAAAAAAAGGGTGGACAACGGAAGCAGACCTGCTTGACGGAATACGCACTGACTCCGAGAGCCTCAAGGAAATGATTTCTAAAGAGGGTTCTGTCATTTTGAAATGGGTCGGCGGGAATAATCTCTTGCAAGGTTGCGTATATCTTGAAAAAAGAGGAAACAGAATGTACCTGGGAATGCTTACTGTTTCACCGATGCTCCAGGCCAAAGGAATTGGTAAACAACTCCTTGTTAAAGCTGAAGAATATGCACAATCACAAGAATGCTCAATCATTGAAATGACCGTTATATCAGTTCGTGCCGAGCTCATTGCATGGTATAAAAAACATGGCTATAAAGATACCGGCGAAAAAAAACCATTCCCCAATGAGGTAAAATTTGGAATACCAAAACGACCACTTGAATTTATAGTGATGCAAAAGGAAATTTAGGTAATAGAAAATATAATATTTCTTATAATCTTTGGATCTATTTATTTTATTTTTGAATTATTAGCCAATTTAGCTCAGGTGGTAGAGCAGCACCCTCGTAATGTGCAGGTCGTTGGTTCGAGTCCAATAATTGGCTCAATAGGTAAATAACACGAAAGCTTTTATTTTTTGTTGCGTTCGTAAGGAATTATGTTATCCCATTCATCGGCGGAAGACCTTGCTACAAAAGCAACCACGGGTTCAGTGTCGCTCATATTAAATACTTCGTGTGGCACTCCCGGCTTAATATAAATAAAATCCCCCGCCTCGTTTTCTAATATTTTTTTTAATCCACCCCCAAATTCATGTCGCACTTTTCCCTGCAAAATATAAAGTATAAGCTCGAAATCTACGTGAATATGCGCATGGGCAACTCCGCCCGGAGGAATGGTTGCAATATTAGCAGAAAGCTTTGTGGTACCAACGTTCTTAGCGGACATCCCTTGTTTATAATAGATACCATTCCAATCCCTTCTTTTTCCACCCCCACGGATAGTTAAAATTCCGTCGTGGTCTTCAACCGCACCCGGGTCAATATTATCATTACTATTTTTCATAATCTTTAATTTCAGTTTAGAAATCGACTCGCTTATATTTTTCTTTAAATAATAAAATTAACGGCTTTTTCTTTTTGTTTAAATATTTATATATATATTTAGCATACGACTGTACCATAAGATTTCTTTCTCCGCTGCGAAACACCTGACGACTCTTTACAAATTATTAGCTTAAAAAAACATTTTTATGAAAAAGCGCTCTGCTATTTTTATTTGGTGTGCCTTTGCACTAACAATTTTTATTTTCTCAAAATGCAACAATAATCAGCCAGCTACCGGTGGGAACCAAAAAGACTCGACAGTTGTTGCAAAGAATGACAATGGCGGCTTCGAAAGCCAGGTTAAATGGGGTGAGCACCTTGTTACAATAGGCGGCTGCAACGATTGTCATACCCCCAAGAAAATGGGCCCTAATGGGCCGGAGGATGACATGAGCCTGATGCTTTCAGGGCACCCAGCCCAACAACCCCCACCAGCTTTCGATGTAAAAGAAGCTGCAAAAAAAGGGCTTGTCGTTACTCAAAGTTTTACAGCGTGGATGGGGCCGTGGGGAATAACGTACGCGGCAAACATTACGTCGGACTCAACGGGCATTGGTATGTGGACTGAAGCGCAATTTCTCAAAGCTCTGAAAGAGAAAAAGTGGATGGGTCTTGATAATACACGGCCGCTTATGCCGCCTATGTCAATGATGCCGGCAACTCTAATGACAGACGACGAAATGAAAGCCATTTTTGCCTACCTTAAAACAACACCACCAATTAAGAATGTTCAACCAACCGCTATGTTGCTTCCTCCTCCTGCCAAGCAGTGAAACAATAGCATTGGAAGTTTCCGAGTTTTACCATGCGTTTAAATTAAAGGGCATGGTAAAACCCGGAACAATTTGCCTCGTGGACTAAATCTGAAAATCTATGATATAACTCGCTGACATTTTTTCAAAACGCCAAAGAAATTTTTCCTACTCTCCATTGATTACAAGCTAACAGAAGTTTTTCTTTTTAAGGCCCTCTTGAAAATTGGTAAACAGAGACGTACCCGCGACACAATTTTTAATTAATCACTAAAAGTAATCAGTTATGAACACAAAAAAATTTCTTATCGGGGGAATTGTTGGCGGCATTATCTATTTCCTGCTCGGCTGGGTATTTTATGGTAATCTGCTTTCAGATTTTTTTTATGAAGAATGCCGGTTCAGCCACTGGTGTTAGCAGGGCCATGGATCAATTTATTTGGTGGTCGTTAGCACTGGGAAATATATTTGGAGGATTTCTTTTGGCTTATGTTTTCATAAAATCAAATGTCAATTCCATCAGTGGTGGTTTGGTAACGGGTGCCATAGTAGGGCTGTTTACGAGCCTTTCTTACGATCTTATCATGTACGGAACCTCCAATCTTATGACCTCCACAGGTGTTATGGGTGATGTTGGCACTTTCACAGTGATGTCGGCAATTACGGGTGGAATAGTTGGATGGATTTGCGGGCTCGTAGGAAAACCCTCTGTTAGTAAAGTTTGATGTTGATATAATGATTTGCCATGAGACTAGCAGCTCATGGCTTTTTTATGAAAAGATATTTGCGCAGCTCGTGCTTTTTTTATAACACTATTTTATTTTTGTTGTAATATTTTTTTGTAAAAAATAATGAATTGAAAAATCACAATTATAAAGTTGATATTAAATGGACGGGCAATTTAGGAAAGGGAACAAGTAATTATACGGCTTATGAACGAAGTCACCTAATTAGTGTGAATGAAAAAGATTGCATTTATGGATCTTCGGATCCGTCATTTCGGGAAGACAAAACAAAGTATAATCCCGAAGAATTATTCATAGCTTCCTTATCTACCTGTCACATGCTTTGGTTTTTACACCTATGCTCCGATGAAAAAGTTGTTGTTATTGACTATGTAGATACCGCAACGGGAACTATGCAGGAATCAAACGATGGTGGGGGCCGTTTCATAGAAGTAACTTTACATCCAAGCGTTATTGTAAGCGATGTATCGATGATTAAAAAAGCAGATGAATTACACCATACGGCCAACAAATTATGTTACATAGCTAATTCATGCAATTTCCCGATTCATCATAAACCAAACTGCAAAGCAGCAAATGCTTGATATACGACCCATATGCGAAAACTGCGGAAAGCCGCTTCCTAATGAAAGCACCGAGGCTATGATCTGTACGTTTGAATGCACGTTTTGCATAGCCTGTGTAAATGACATACTGTTTAATGTTTGCCCAAATTGTGGCGGCGGATTTGAAAAGCGTCCCACGAGGCCTAAACCGCTTTTAGAAAAATATCCTGTCTCTGCAAGAGAACTTTTGAAGCCGGTCAAGCCGGATCAATTTCAAGTAACCCTTAAAAGATATAAGGACATCCCGCCTAATGAAAGATGAGCCTTTATGCCTCCCCAACCACTACTCTAAAAAACAAAAAATGAAAAATTTATTTGATAAAAAAGCAAAGGAAGAATTACTGTCAAGGATTGATAAGCTCACGCCGGATTCAAAAGCACTTTGGGGAAAAATGAACGTGAACCAGGGTTTACGGCACATGACTATGGCATTTGACATCCCGACAGGAAAACTGGATCCTACATTGCCAAAAAAAATTCCGATGCCAAAGTGGCTTTTAAAATTTTTTCTATTAAATGCAAAACCTCCGAAAGCGAAAGCGGAGACCTTTGTTGAAATAAACACCGTTAGTCTTGGCGTTAACCCTGGAGACTTTGAAGAAGAACGCCAAAATTTAAAGAAGGCTTTGGAAAATTTCTGCAATACAACAACGCTAATCCCGGAAAATAAATTTGCCGGAAAATTTACAAGGAACGATTGGGGTAAATTGAACTATAATCATACTGATCACCATCTAAGGCAATTTGGTGTATAACGGAAGTAACAATATTCCCGGGCAAGTGTTGATAATTTAAATAGAGACGCTAAAAAATTGAAGCCTGTTCATAATTTTTTATTAGCCTTATAAAAAGCGCAAACTTTATTCATCACACATATTTCGCATTTAGGATCTTTCGGCCGGCAGATTTCTCTTCCAAGGAAAGACATTGCCATGCCGGCATCCCATTCGCTTTTTGGAAGAACATCCATAACTTGCTTTTCAATTTTTTTAGGATCTGTGCCTGAAGCTATACCAAGCCTTGGTGCAACACGCACCACATGCAGGTCAACAATAACACCTTCCGGTTTTTTGCCCCATTCACGCAATATTACATTTGCAGATTTACGTCCGATGCCTGGTAACGCGGTAAGTTCATCCAAAGTGGACGGAATGTTTTTATTACTCTTTATTTTTTGAGCTATGTCCAAAAGCCATTGCGCCTTGTGGGCAAAGTTCCTGATACCCGCAACATTTTTCATTATTGCCTCATGACTTGCCTTTGCTAAAGATTGCATGTCAGGAAATGTTTCAAAAAATTTCGGGGCAACCTGGTTGATATGTTTATCCGAATCCTGGGCGGCCAGCACAACCACAACAACCAACTGGTATATGTTTTTATATTCAAGAGGATGCGGTTTACTTTTATATTTTTTAAGCAAGGGCTTAATGGCGTCAGGCCAGTTTACTTTGTTGGGCATAATAAAATTTTTTACATAAATCTGTTGTATAGTCGTACCAAACGTTGTTAAGGTATTTAATAACTCATTTTACATGTAAGCCTAACTGTTAGTATCATCATTGTCAATCAAAATCCTCTTCCATTCGGGTTGGCTTTTGGCAATTCCTTCCTGGGCAGTTTTTCATCTCTCATTGCTGCATCATAAACAAATGCGGCCACTATTGTTGCGGCCTGTTTTAAGTCATCTGCCTGCAAATGTTCGGAGACATCCATATTGCTATGATGATTTCTTGTATCGTATTCAAGTGGATCCTGGATGAATTGAAAACCGGGAAGACCAACCGCGTCGAAAGATAAATGATCCGTACCTCCTGTATTACTTATTGTAAGTGTCTTGGCTCCAAGATCACTAAACGGTGCAAGCCATTGCCTGAAAATCGGGCGCACTGCTTCATTGCCCTGTAAATAAACACCTCGAATTTTTCCTGTTCCATTATCTACATTAAAATAGGCGGAGAATTTTTCGTGTGCCGGCAATAACTTCATGTCGGCTGGATCCGCAAATGTTTTTTTAACATAACCTCTTGAGCCTAATAATCCTTCTTCTTCGCCACTCCACAATGCGATGCGAATCGTTCTTCTCGGTTTTACGCCTATCGATTTTAAAATTCTCACTGCCTCCATCATTACCATTGAACCAGCCCCGTTATCAGTAGCTCCCGTTCCACCTTGCCATGAATCCAAATGTCCACCAAGCATTACAACCTCATCCTTTAATTTGTTGTCAGTACCGGGTATTTCAGCAATTACATTGTATCCTTTAGTGTCGTCTGTGAAAAATCTAGTTTGAACATCGGCATCCATTTTTACCGGTACATTATTCTTCAACAATCTCACAATAGTCATATAGTCTTCCCATTGCAATGCGATGTCCAGGAAGTTTGCAGGATCGGTAATTTTATATGGTCCTGCCTGTTGAACAAAAATTGTTCCGTCGTGGTCACGAGGATTGCTCGTGAAAATAGCAACGGCACCTTCATTTACTGCCATTGCCTTTAATGAATTCAACAGCTTTTGTTGCCCAAGATAGCGGCTTCTGAATTGTTCTCTTCGTCTACGCATTGCCACTGTGTCCTCCGGTTGCAGTTGGATATTTTCCATCGAATCCAGTTCTTCATCAGTATATCTTCTCGCATCAGGCATAAAACTTAGCTTGTAAGTATCACTGTTATCCATTATCAAAATCTTCCCTTTAAGCTTTCCACGATAAACATCGAGGCCCGCGGAATCTTTTGCGGCAATCAGAATTACTTCGGCATTTTGCAAACCTATAGTTCCGGAAGTCCACGCTTTAGGATACGCTTCCAACGATTTGTACCACGGAGCCGTCATAGCGATATACGATTTTTCCAGTTCCCAGCTTTTGCCAAAATCGCCCCATGGATCCAGCTTCGCATTAACCAGTCCCCACCGCATTAATTGAATTTTTGCATAATTGGCAGCACGAAAAAAACCTGGCGAACTTGTAAGCCTTGGTCCGCTGGCATCAGTAAGATGGAAGGCAATATCCATAACTTTAGAATTGTGCAACCCTTCTTCGCGAATCTGGCTCATAACAGCCGTGTCAATTTTTTCTGATTGGGCAAATAGTATCGAAGGGATAAAAAGAAGACATAGGACAATTAGTTTTGAATGTTGCATGCGTAAAATTTTTCGAGAAGTTAATAATATCTTGCGAAAACTTAAAAAGAAAACTATTCAATAACTCTTCTTTTATGATCGGTTCGAAACTAAAAAGCACTCATCGATATTTTATCATCAACAAACCGTGTAGCATGGTATCACAGTTTGTAAGCCCGCACGAAGTTGGTTTATTGGGAGATCTTAATTTCAATTTTCCCGAAGGAACGCATGCTATTGGAAGATTAGATAATGATTCTGAAGGGCTGCTGATTTTAACGACTAATAAAAGAGTAACGCATTTGTTATTTTCAGGCACAGTGCAGCATAAGAGAGTCTACCTGGTGCAAATCAATAACTCACTGAGCGACGAAAATCTTTCACGCTTGAGAAATGGAGTTTCAATCCGTATAGATGGCGGTCTTAATTATATTACATCGGCATGCGAAGTTGAAGTAGTTGCAAATCCGGCAACTATTTATCCACAAATCCATTCAACTAAACAGTATGGTCAGTCCACCTGGCTTTTAATAAGCCTGTACGAAGGAAAATACAGGCAGGTAAGAAAGATGATAGCCGCGGTGCATCACCGCTGTAAAAGATTAATTCGTGTGAGCATTGAAGATTTAAATTTGGGAAATTTACTTCCGGGCGCTATTCAAGAACTGGATGAAGCCGAGTTCTTCAGAAAGTTACATATCATTCCTGAATAAAAGCTCATTCAATGGTCATTCAACGACATCCCTCTTTTTTGAAACTCTTTCCAGTTCAGATATTCTTCGTCTACCCGATGTTCCACCATAGTAATACAATTAGTAACAGGACATATTAACTGGCATAAATTACAGCCAACACATTCTTCCTCTTTTATGGCGTAAGTATTATATGGATTGCCTTGGGTCAGGCTTATTGATTGATGTGAAGCATCTTCACAAGCAATGTAGCAAAGCCCGCAATGAATACATCTATCCTGGTTAATATCGGCCACATGATGGTAGTTGATATCAAGGTCTTCCCAATGCGTAAGTGTTGGAACTGATTTGCCGATAAAATCATTCAGTGTAGCAAAACCTTTTTCATCCATCCAGTTGCTAAGCCCTTCAAATAAGTCTTCAATGATACGGAAGCCATGCGTCATAACGGCCGTGCATACCTGCACATTGGAAGCACCCAACAACATAAACTCTGCCGCATCTTTCCAGGTACTAACGCCGCCTATACCCGAAACAGGAACTTTATTGGTAATTTTATCCTGAGCTATTGTTGCCAGAAATTTTAACGCAATTGGTTTTACTGCCGGTCCACAATATCCACCAAATACACTCTTTCCTGCTACGTAAGGATTGGGAACAAGGGTATCCAAATCAATTCCCGTTACAGATTGAATGGTGTTGATCAATGAGAGTCCGTTGCTTCCAGCTTCGACAACTGCTTTACCCGTCGGCACTACAGAATGCACATTGGGAGTAAGTTTTGTAATGACCGGAATTGTTGCTGCTTCCATTACCCACTCAACCACCATTCGTGCAATTTCCGGATCCTGGCCAACTGTTGCGCCCATGCCTCTCTCGGTCATCCCGTGGGGGCACCCAAAATTTAATTCTAAACCATGTGCGCCGGTATCTTCCACTTGCTTAATTAACTTACGCCAACTCTCCCGGTTATTATCAGCCATTAACGAAACAACCATTGCACGATCAGGAAATTCTTTCAACACTTCTTTAATCTCTTTTAAATTCAAATCAAGTGGCCTGTCTGAAATGAGTTCGATATTATTAAAACCCATTACTCTCGTGTTATTAAAATTCACCGCAGAATATCTAGAGGAAACATTTTTCACTTGTGAGCCCAATGTCTTCCATACAACTCCACCCCACCCTGCTTCTAACGCACGCAACACGTTTATCTTTTTATCAGTTGGCGGCGCACTTGCCAGCCAGTAAGGGTTGGGAGATTTTATCCCGAGAAAGTTCGAATTAAGATTTGCCATTGTTCATTTTTTTGCCACGAATACACGAATACCAACGAATAAATTAGTAAACCAGCCTCTGATATTCTAATTTGCCTCTCGCAAAATTAACCACCAAAGCAAGCTTATTTTGAGACACTTTCAAATAATTAATTGCCTGTGCAACATGTTCATCACTTATTGTTTTCACACATTTAACTTCCAAAATTATTTTATCAAAGATTATAAAGTCTGCATAGAACTTATGATTTAGAACTATCCCTTTATAGTAAACCGGATATTCCTTTTCTCTTTCGTATAGAATATCATTTTCGCTAAATTCTATTTCCAATTCATCTTTATAAACTATTTCTGAAAATCCATGGCCTAGTTCGTTATGCAATTCCATGCATTTACCAATAATGGCATAAGATTCGTCCTTATAAATAATTTCACTCATGTAAAAAGCATGTCGACACTGATGTCATTAAAAATTCATCTGATTTGTGTCAATCGGTGTAATTCGTGGCAATATATTTTAAAATTGCTGTGGCGCCATCTTTGCCCGCCTGCACTGCATCAACCACTTCTTTGCCTCCATTCACGGCATCGCCGCCAGCAAAGACTCCGGTAATACTTGTCGAACTATTTTCTTTTAAAACAATTTTACCACGATGATTCTCAATTCCATTTTCACTTATTAAATCGGCAAATGGGCTTTGCCCTGTTGCTTTGATCACCATATCAACTTCAAGCGTAATTGTTTCGCCGGTTGGGATTGGCGCAGGCTTTCCTGAGTTATCAGGTAGTCCCAATTTCATTACATCACAAAGCAATGCAGTCACTTTCCCATTTTCTCCTACAATCTCCTTTGGTGACGCCAACCCTTGTATTTTACAGCCGTCCAGCATAGCAATGTCCAATTCAGCCTGCGTGCAATTCTTTTCTGCTTCAGTGCGTCTATACACCATCGTTACATCTTTGGCGCCAAGCCTTCTCGCTTGCGTGGCCGCATCTATTGCAGTCATTCCCATCCCGATTACCGCAACTTTTTCTCCAACGGGAACATTAGGATAACCTTTTGTCCTGATATCATATATAAAACTGATGGCATCTTCAACTCCTTGCAAATCTTCACCGGGAATATTTAATTTATTGGCCAGTCCAACTCCTATTCCCAGATAAACAGCATCATAATCATTTTGCAGTTGTTCAAGTTTTATTTCCTTTCCTAATGCATGATCATATTGAATATTGATTCCGCCAACAGATGTTATAAAATCTACTTCGTCAACGCAAAAAGCAGGTGTTACTTTATAGGCAGCAATACCGTAAGTCATCAATCCACCACCTTTGCTTTCTTTTTCAAAAACGGTTACGTCTACACCTTCCCGTGATAGGACATGAGCGCATGAAAGTCCGGCCGGGCCAGCGCCAACAATTGCAACCTTTTTGCCAGTTGAATTTTTTCTTTCAAATAATTTCCATTTTTCTTTTATCGCTTTTTCTGTTGACCATCGCTGTAGCCTCGCAATTTCAATTGGTTCTTCTCCCAATAAATTATATACACAATTTCCTTCACACAGTTTCTCTACCGGGCAAACCCTTGAACAACCACCACCAAAGATGTTTGAAATAAAAATCGTGTGAGCGGAGCCTTTAATATTATCAGTTGCTATTTGTTTTATGAACTTTGGGATATTGATACTCGTCGGGCAACCTTTAATACACGGAGCATCGTAACAAAACAAACAACGGTTGGCCTCTACCAATGCAGCCTCCTTATTCTCAAAAGGCGGATGAATATCGGCGAAATTTTCAGCGTATTGCTCTTCCGTTAGTCTGTTATTCTTGATTGACATGAATTACTTTTTTTCACTCAAAGACACAAAGAAAATAAGGCGCTAATTCTCCGCGACTTTACTTTCTTATCTTCTTTGCGTGATATGCATTTTAAAGTTCCACCAACTTGCCATATGTTTCTGGTCGCCTGTCCCTAAAGAATTGCCAGGTATTTCTCACTTCTTCAATCATATCCAAATCAAATTCCGCGACCAGCAATTCATCTTTATCTTCTGATGCTTGTGCAAATATTTGTCCACGTGGATCAACGAAATATGACGAGCCATAAAATTTTCCAAGGTTCCACGGTTTTTCTTCACCAACGCGATTGATGCAACCCATAAAATATCCATTAGCAGCAGCATGTGCAGGTTGCTCCAGTTTCCATAAATATTGTGATAAGCCGGCAACCGTCGCTGAAGGATTGTAAACTATTTCAGCACCATTCAAACCAAGTATTCTTGCACCGTCCGGAAAATGGCGATCATAACAAATGTAAACGCCAATTTTAGCATACTTGGTTTGAAACACAGGATAGCCAAGGTTTCCGGGCTTGAAGAAAAACTTCTCCCAGAAACCTGTTGTATGCGGAATATGATTTTTTCGATACTTACCTAAATAAGTTCCATCTGCGTCTATGACTGCTGCAGTGTTGTACAAAACGCCCGGCTGCTCTTTTTCATATACCGGAACAATCATCACCATATTGTATTTCTTCGCATACTCCCGCATCCTTTCTGTTGTAGGCCCGGGAACACTTTCAGCAGATTCATACCATTTCTTATCTTGCCCCGGACAGAAGTAAGGCGTATTAAAAATTTCCTGTAAACAAAGTATCTGCACGCCCTGCTTGCCTGCATCTTCAATAAAAGGCAAATGTTTTTGCACCATCGCCTCTTTAATTTCTTCAATAGTTCCCTCGCCTTCAGTTTTTGGCAAACTCATTTGTATCAAACCTGATTTAATTTTTCTTGGCATTGGTTATGTATTTTAATAAAAAATTTATTTTTTGATTACGAGCTTCAGTTCTTTGGGCACCCCGGTTGTAATTTATCCTGAGTAAGCCGAAGGACTCACTTGTACAGTTAGTTCATAGGGCATATTTTTTGTTTCCCGCAAAGAGGCATAAGGAGAAAAGAGGCAAAAGAGGCTTTTGCGACTTTATTTACTTTGCTTCTTTGCGTGAACTCAGATCATAGAAGACACCTTTTTTCTTTTAATAAATTTCCCATACCCCTTTTCCACTTTACATTCATTGTCCTCAACAGCAATCTCGCCTCTCAATAAAACTGTTTTTACTTTACCGGTTACTTCCCATCCTTCATATCCGGAATAGTCAACATTCATGTGATGTGTTTTTGCAGAAAGCGTATGTTTTTCGTCAGGATCAAAAATTACAATGTCCGCATCGCTGCCAGGGGCTATTGTTCCCTTACGCGGATACATTCCAAATATTTTTGCAGGATTTGTACAGGCAACTTCAACATATTTATTTAAAGTGATTTTTCCTTTGGCAACTCCTTCACTAAATAACAATTCCATCCTATTTTCGATTGCGGGGTGACCGTTAGGTATCTTTGAAAAATCATCTTTTCCCATTAATTTTTGCTCCCACATAAAAGGACAATGATCCGTTGCAACAACATTTACCAGTCCCTGGTTTATACCGGCCCACAAAGTTTTTTGATCTTTCTTTTCGCGAAGCGGAGGGCTCATCACCCACTTAGCTCCTTCAAAATTCTCTTCATACAAAGACGCATCGAGCAGCAAATATTGTATACATGTTTCTACAAATATATGCTGGTTTCGCTTTGTTGCATTGCGTACTGCATTCAATGCGCCTTCGCAGGTAAGGTGAACTATATAACCCGGGCAACCCGTATAATTCAACATATCTACAAATCTTTCAGAAGCCTCTGCCTCTGTAACTTCAGGTTGCGATAGATAATGATATAGCGGAGAAAGATTTCCTTCTTCACGATTCTTTTGAATGAGGTAATCGATCATATCACCGTTAGTCGCGTGAACAGTTACCATTCCACCCTGCTTCTTTACTTCCTCCATCAGGCCAATCATCTGGCGATCATCGATCATCAGCGCGCCTTTATAAGCCATAAACGTTTTGAAAGAAGAAATGCCTTCTTCCTCAATCATCTCCTTAATTTCTTTCCTCGTGTTCTCATTGAAATCGGTAACAGCCATATGAAAACTATAATCACCATAAGTAGTTCCACCAGCTCTGCCAAACCATTCATTTAATGCTTCATGCAATGAATGACCTTGCTTCTGCAAAACAAAATCAACAACGGTGGTCGTGCCGCCAAACAATGCAGCTCTTGTTCCTGTGGCATGTGTATCACTGGAAAATGTTCCCATAAAAGGCATTTCCAAATGCACGTGCGGATCAATCCCGCCGGGAAAGACAAGCATACCGGAAGCATCGATTTCCCGTAGAGACGCAAGGCCTTGCGTCTCTACGGTTGCAAACAAATTTTTTCCAATTGCTGAAATTGCTTCACCTTCAATAAAAATATCAGCAACATAATCATCTGCTGCCGTAATAATTCTACCGTTTTTTATCAATACAGACATCTTACATTTTTTTGATATTCTCAATCTAAGAAAATTGCTCTATAAGCCCAACCGGTTTTAGATTTCTTAATTCAATTTTATATTTCCTCATCATAATATAATAAACCAGTCCTGCCACAAAAAATCCCACGAACCAGGCGTAATTATATAAATGTGAAACCCAAAGCGGGACTGCGTCTTGTGGAATTACTTTTATTGTTGTAAAAAAACCGGGAAGATTCGGAAATATCCCGATAAGTAAAGCTGTTAGCGCAGCAACATTCAATCCGTTGTTAAAAAAATATCTTCCTTTATATTGATATAATTCTTGCGTAACTAATTGTTGTTTTCTTATGAAATAATAATCGGCAATCATGATGCCTCCAACGGGACCTAACAGGCTCGAATACCCGACAAGCCATGTAAAAATATAACCTGTGGGATCAGCAATCAATTTCCATGGAAAAATTAAAATGCCGATGATTCCAGTTATATATCCACCCTTCCTGAAATTTATTTTTGCAGGAGCAAGGTTCGCAAAATCATTGGCAGGACTTACAATATTTGCAGCAATATTTGTTGCAAGCGTTGATATCGCGACCGCAATCATAGCAACACTTACAACGAATTTACTACTGAATTTCCCGGCTAAAACCAATGGGTCCCAGATAGTTTCCCCATATAAAATAACAGTAGCAGATGTTACAACTACACCTATAAACGAGAATAAAGTCATAGATGTCGGAAGCCCGATTGCCTGGCCGCGTATTTGAGCCTCCTGACTTTTTGCATAACGTGTAAAGTCAGGAATGTTTAGTGAAAGTGTTGCCCAATAACCAACCATACCGGTAAGCGCCGGAAAAAAGAAATCCCAGAAGGCGCTGTTAGTTTCAAATTTTGAAGGCTCTTTTAATATTGGCCCCAGTCCGTGCACTACAAAAATCGCCCACGCCAAAAGAGCCAATGCCGCAACCGGCAAAAAGAAAGCTTTAAATACCAGCAGCTTTTTAATGCTATCCACTCCCAGATAAACCACATACATATTTAATAACCAAAAAAGAGAAAACGTTATTGCAGGACCTGTCTGCAACCCAAACGAAGCAGGAAATATTTGCGGCAACGTTTCAATTGCGGGTACCCATAACCGTAACATCTGGTAAAGAGCGAACCCCCCTATCCATGTTTGAATACCAAACCAACCACAGGCAACAATTGCACGCAGCATTGCAGCAATGTTAGCGCCTCTTACTCCAAAACTTGCTCTTGCAAAAACAGGAAACGGAATTCCATATTTTGCTCCAGCATGTCCATTTAAGATCATTGGAATTAATACAATAGCATTGCCCAAGAAAATCGTTAGAATCGCTTCCCACCAGTTCATCCCACCTCCAATTAGTGAGCTCGCCAACATATAAGTTGGAATACATAAACTCATGCTGATCCAAAGTGCAGCATAATTCCAGGTTCCCCAGGTTCTTTTTTCTTTGGGAACCGGGGCGAGGTCTTCGCTGTATAAAGCCCCATGCGGAACATACAAAGGTTCCTTAAGGACAGCAGCAAGATTATCTACATTTTGATCCATAATTTTAATTTACATACCCGTCTGCAATTGAAATTGCTTCACTTATTATAGCAAGACCTTCGTCAATTTGCTTTTCGTTTATGCATAACGGTGGGGCTATGAAAACATAGTTCCATCTTACAAATGTATACATCCCCAGTTCTCTTATTTTGGCAGCCACTTTACTCATTATAACCATTTCGTCGGGCTTTGCGTTGAATGGTGCCATCGGTTCTTTTGTTTCTTTATTTTTCACAAGCTCGAGGCAACCCAATAAACCAGTGTTCCTGCAGTCGCCGATGCTCGGATGCTTTGTCTTCAGTTCCTCTATTTTATTATCCAAATATTTTCCCATTGCCACACAATTTTCGATAAGGTTGTCTTCCTCATAGATCTTCAAAACTTCTAATGCAGCTGCACAACACACTGGATGTGCTGAATATGTAAGGCCGATTGAAAGATATGCGTCATCAAACTTTGAAGTAATTTTATCGGATACCATTAAGCAGCCAAAAGGCAGATAGCCGCAAGTAAGGCCTTTCGCCATTGCAATCATATCCGGAACGATATCATGATTCTGAAAACCAAACCATTTGCCGGTACGCCCAAAGCCGCTCATAACTTCATCCATTATTAAAAGAATGCCGTTCTTATTGCATAACTCTCGTACCTTTTTTAAATAGCCTTTTGGATATTGCATACAGCCTGATGAACCTGATTCACCTTCCAATAAAATTGCCGCAATATTATTAGGACCTTCATAAGCAATTACACGCTCCAATTGCGCCACGCTTTCCTTCAATAAATTTTCTTCCCCATACTCCCAACGATATAAATAAGGAAGATCAAAATGAACAAAATTGGTCGCCTGCTGGGAATCTACTGCAAGCTTCCTCGGATCTCCACTGGCTGTCATGGCTGCATTTGTAGAACCATGATATGATTTGTAGCGTGACAAAATTTTATGTCTGCCTGTATAAAGCCTCGCCAGCTTGATAGCATTTTCAATTGAGTCGGCCCCGCCTAAAGTAAAGAAAGCTTTGTTCAGATCACCCGGGCAAATTTCTGCGAGCTTCTTACCAAGCTCTCCGCGGGCTTTTGTAACACATGATGGCGTAACATAACTCACCTGTTGCATCTGCTTCATAACTGCATCGGTTACCCGCTGATCGCCGTGACCAATGTTTACATTCATCAATCCTGACGAAAAATCTATATATCGTTTACCATCATAATCATACAGGTAAACACCTTCGGCATGTGCAACTGCAATGGGATTGGTGCCTTTTTGTTTACTCCAGGAAAATATGGTATGGTCCTGGTTGTTTTGAACTATTTCAGAAGTCTCTGTCCTGGTTGGTGCGGCTTTTTCAAGTGTACTCATGGTATATTATTAATCGAGATTTAAAAAAACTTATTTTCGTTTTATTTACCAGTTTTAAAACCAATTCTCTTTCTGTTGATCCATTCCTTTTCTTTTAGTTCTTTATCAACTTTATCGTCCATTAAATTTTCTAATGCAGTGTAGATAGCATTGAGTTGAACGTCGTGTTCACCGAGATGCTGTTTTAATAATTGAATTTGTTCAATAATTCCGCTGTATTGCAGAGCTGCTTTTTTCAACTCAATAAACGCTCTAACAACAGTAATACTCATTTTGATTGCCCGGTCGCTTTTTAAGATGCTGGCAATCATCGTGACGCCATGTTCGGTGAACGCTAATGGTGGTGAACTTGTTTTTCTTTTCGTTTGGGATGCGGTCGCATTTTGCGACCTCATCATTTTACTTTCTTGAAAATCAGCACTATCTTCGGATGATATCACAAATTGTGATATCATCTCTGTCCATTCTTTAGCAGTTAAAATGAACATGAAATCTTCCGGAAAACGATCAAGATTTCTTTTTACCGCCTGGTTGAGAGATCTGGTCTCAACTTCATACAAATCAGCCAAATCAAAATCCAGCATCACTTTTTGTTCACGAATAACATAAATTTTTCTGATGATTTTTTCATCAAGTTTTGTAGTCTGAATATTCTTCTTTTCTTTAGCCATATTATTTCCATTAATCATCTTAATAAATCATTCAATTAACTCATCCAGTTAACTCCCGCTTCCGGGTTCCACTTCACTGTCGATTTTTTTAATTTAGTCCAGAATTCAATTGAACTCTTTCCTGTAATATCTCCCACTCCAAATTTACTTTCGTTCCAGCCACCGAAAGAAAATGGTTCTCTCGGAACAGGTACTCCAACATTCACTCCTATCATTCCGGCGCTTGCCCTGTCAATAATATATCTCGCCATTCCGCCATTTTGTGTAAACACACTGGCCGCATTTCCATAAGGATTTGCATTTTCAATTGCCAAAGCTTCATCAACATTTTTGGCCCGCATAATACTTATCACAGGACCAAAGATTTCTTCTTTTGCAACAGACATTTCAGGCGTTACATAATCAATAACTGTCGGACCTACATAGGTGCCATTTTCCTTTCCTTCTACTTTTACATTCCTTCCATCCAGTAAAATTCTGGCTCCCTGGTCTTCGGCTTCTGTTATATATCTTTCAATTCTTTCCTTTGATTGTTTATTGATAACAGCACCCAGATTTTTACCCGGCACAATTTTCATCGCTTCATCACATATCTTATCAATAATAGCATCAACATTACCAACACCCACCATTGCACTTGCCGCCATACAACGCTGGCCGGCACAGCCACTCATGCTCGCCGCAACATTCTGCGCAGTCATATCCGCAATAGCGTCGGGTAAAACCAATAAATGATTTTTGGCGCCGCCCAATGCCAAACATCTTTTATAATTATGAGTTGCTCTTTGATAAACAATTTTGGCAACTTTTGTTGAACCTACAAAAGACACGGCTGCAATCCCGGGATGATCGCAAATGGCTTCCACAATTTCGCTATCACCATTTACAATATTAAAAACCCCATCAGGCAAGCCTGCTTCTTTTAATAATTCTGCCAGCTTTCCTGCACTTAACGGAACTTTTTCAGAAGGTTTTAAGATCATACAATTACCCAAAGCAATGGCGTTTGGAATGGTCCAGTTGGGCACCATACTTGGAAAATTAAACGGAACGATAGACGCCACAACTCCTAACGGCACATGCTCAATCCTGCATTCAACGCCACGGCTTACTTCTAAAACTTCACCACCTATCAGTTGCGGCAAGGAACAGGCAAACTCAGTTAGTTCAATACTTTTTTCAATCTCGGCGATAGATTCACTAATGGTTTTACCATTTTCTTCCGAACATAATTCCGCTAACGATTGCAAATTTTTTTCCAGCAGGCTTCTATACCGGTAAAAAACCTGAACTCTTTCTTTTATCGGCGTTTTACTCCATGAAGCAAATGCTTTTTTTGCCGCGGCAACCGCTTTATCAAGATCCGGGTAAGATGATAAACCAACCTTTGAAAGTGGAGCGCCATCAATGGGAGAGATTATTTCGAGATATTTTTCTGTTGATGGATTTATAAATTTACCATCGATAAAATTTATAACCTTATTGTATTTCATATACTTACTAATTTTTTCGGGCATACTTTTGGTAAACCAATTATTTTATCAACCAGGTGCTTACAAATTGTAAATTTATTCCTTAAAGAAAACAAAATATCTTAAACGCATTTTTATTTTGAGCTATGCCAGGCCGAAATTTGATTCTCATTTTATTCTTCTTTGCTAAACTCCATTCCTATGAAGGTTGCAGTTCTAATAAAAACAACATTACCATACCTTGCAAAGAATATGATCTTGAAAATCCAAAAATTTTAAAACTAGGCGATGCACTTTCAGAAATTTCCGGGATTTGTTTCTACCCCAAAGATAGCAGTGTCTTCGCCATATCAGACGACAACGGAAATCTTTATAAAATTCATTTAAATAAAGATTTCCTTATAACTGAGTGGAAGTTCGATAAAACGGGCATGGATTTCGAAGACGTTTTTTTACACGACAATACGTTTTATGTTTTACAAAGTAACGGCAACGTGGTAACGGTCAATTTTTCCGAAAAGGGTGATACTATCTTCAACCGAAGAAGTGTTTTTCCCGGCGCTGATAGAAATAAAAATGAATTTGAATCTATGTATTATGATGATCTTTATAAGGGGTTAATTGTTCTTTGTAAAGATTGTGAAAATGATAAAAAAAGTGATGTATCTGCCTGGGATTTTGATCCTTCGAACGATCGTTATTCACTGTCTCAATTTTCACTTAATGTAAAAACGATAGCTGAAAAGTTAGGCACAGAAAAATTAAAATTAAAGCCATCCGCCGCGGCAATTAACCCGTTAACCAAAGATGTTTGGATACTGGCATCTGCCAACCAGTTACTAATTGTTACTGACAGGAAAGGCAATACCAAAGAAGTTTACACCTTAAATCCTGTTATCTTTAAGCAGCCTGAAGGAATTACGTTTACGCCGTGGGGTGATCTGCTGATCTCCAACGAAGCAGTTGACAAATATGGAACCGCGGACTTGTTAATTTTTAACCCAAAAAGAAAAAGCTGATGCGAAAAGGTATGCAACTTTTTGTGTTGTTTATTTTCATCTGCAGCCTTGGTTATGCCCAATCAGATTCCATTGAGGCACGCATTATTCTAATTGGCGATGCGGGAGATCTTAACTATGGAAGAGAACCGGTTGTGGATGCGGCCCGCGACCTTATTCCACTTAATAGCAAAACTACCGTGATCTATTTGGGTGATAACATATATGATCATGGGCTTCCGGATGATGATGACCCGGGATATGCTGCGGCAAGAGCTGTAATAGATTCACAAATAAATATTGTGGCAGGCACCGATGCAAAAATTGTATTCATCCCAGGTAACCATGACTGGAACAATGAAGATCCGAATGGGCTTAAAATAGTAAACCGGCAAGACAGGTATATCAATTCAAAAGGAAAAAATATACAATTTTTGCCGACAGATGGATGCCCCGGCCCTGTGGAATACGGCATTAGTAAAGACGTTGAATTAGTAGTGTTCGACAGCCAATGGTTCATAAGAAAACCAGGCGACCGGCCAGGTATTGAATCAGATTGTCCGTACAAAACCCCTGAGCAATTTTATAATGAACTTGAAGACATTTTAAACAGGAATTCTAAAAAGCTAATCATCCTCGCAGGCCATCATACTTTGAAGAGTTATGGAATTCATGGCGGATATTTTCGTTTAAAACAAAATATTTTCCCGTTAACAGATATGAAACCGAATCTGTGGATTCCATTACCCGTTATTGGTTCCCTATACCCCATAGTGAGAGGAATATTTGGCACTCCGGAAGATTTGCACTACCCGGCCTACGCCAATATGAT